>NZ_LARO01000024.1:0-27607 GCF_000980505.1 Lactobacillus sp. N54.MGS-719 | reverse complement strand
GGCATTGGCTTCATCTCCACTTTACATAGTAAAAGAAAAAGTGTTGAACGACTACTCCGTCGAGTAATCATCCAACACTAGATTAGTATGTTTTATTATCGTTAGAGTTATCCCAATTAATATACTTATTAATAATGGCTCTATTAGTTTCAGTGTCTCCCCAAGCATTTATTGCTGCTTGAGTTTGTTTTCTTATGGTGTTATCGTTAACGTCTCCATAGATTACCAACACTTCATTGTTCTTCTCTGAATAAAGAACATCGCCACCATAAATTCCGGCACCCTCATGTACTTTTACCGTAGATTCAGGTAAAGCAAGACCGCTTCCGCCATACTCATTATGTTCTTTGTCATTAATAATTTCGGCTTTTTCAATGTACTTACTACCTGTACCCTTACTGTTCAAAGAGCCTGCCGTAATATATGCGGTGCCATCCTTCAAATCAATCGGATTATCTTTTTTATCGTACAAAGTAATATCTACGGTTACACCATCACTATGAACATACCAGAAACCATCCGTTAATTTATTGTTGAAATAAATACCTGATGGATCATATTTATCTCTTTCATAGTTTGGCTTCCAACCACTAAATGAAACTGAAATTTTTCCAATATCAACATTGCCATATTTTGAATTTTGAAAACCTGTATATTCAAGTCTAAGAAATTCACCAAGTGTTTCTTTATTAATTTTATAAAATTGATCTAGTACTACTTGAGTATCCGGATTAGTTCCTATAGTTTTATTACCAGTTCCTACTGTTACATTATCGCCTTTATACACTACAGTAACTTTTGAACTTTCATTTGGATCCAAAATTAAATCTTGCGATACTTTATCAATATCAACGTTATTTTCATCCCAAAGCCCATATTTTTTTAGTTCTTCAATATAGTCTGCTTTCTTTTGGTTATATTCAGCCAATTTTATCTCATATTCTGCAGATTCCTTATTGTATTTTTCAAGTTCGGTCCTATATTGTTCTAAAGCTTTATTAATCTTATCAAGTTGCTTTTGAATATGTTCCTCAAGTTTTCCTTCAGCATCCTTAATACCACTAACATTGGTTGTGATGTCTTCTCCATTTGCGACATCAACTTCTACGCCTTCGCCTTTGGCATTTTCAATAGCCTCATCTAACTTGCCATTATTTGTATTGTTGATGTTTTCAACTTCATTTTTAGCATCATCATAAGTTGGAGTTTTAGTCTCTTCCTTAGGAGTTTTCTCATTTGAAGTATCACCAGTTGCTGATACTTGCTCAGTAGTCGTCTCAGTACTTTGAGTTTCGAGCTGACTTGTGCCTTCAGTTGAAGTTGTATCAACAGTTGTGTCATTAGTTGTTACAGATTCAGGATTGGTAGATGCAGTTTCAGTTGATGTATCTGTTACTACATCATTTGAAGTTTCAGTACTTTCATCTGAAATCACTTCACCATTTTGATCTTCAGTACTATTAGTTCTTTGTTGCACGCTAATTCTTACCTTAGTCTTTTCAGAACTAAGAACATTTGCGCTTTCTACTTCAGCAATCTCATCTTCACGATATCCTGCAGCCTTAACAACATGAGTGTTTGCGCCTGTCATAATTCCAACACCCAAAAGTGCAGAAGCCGCACCAGCCGCAGCTTTCTTAGCTCTAGGGCTCATCTCCTTATGATCTTCGTGATTCTTGTGATATCTCTTCATCTTCTTTTTAAAATTTTTCTTAGATGTCATTTTCATGGCCTCCTATTGTGTATACGTATCAAATTAATTATACTTTTGATACTTATGCATTATCATGAAACCGCTTTCATTAATAGTGACATATCGTCTTTTTTAAAATTTCTTAAAGCTTTTCAGAAAACACTTATGTACAAAAAAACGCCACCGAAATTCGATAACGTTTCCTTTTTATATTGAATTGATTCTTAGCTGATTACTAGTTTCTAATTTCCTTAAGTCCAGATTTACGACGGCCCATGTTGAACCATGGTGAAACAGTAAACGCCAAAACATCGTTAATGACGTAAATCAATGAGTTGATAGCCATTGCCAAGTTGGCATCCCCTTGCGCATAAGTGATACCCCAAAGAATCAATTGGAAAATACCACTTGCAGTCCACCAGAAGTATTGGTTGTTGTAACGCATGAAGCACATAATACCAGCAGTAAGTGAAATAGCAAAACTGATAGCGTCAACCCAAGGACGTGGGTCATTAGTGAACTTACCAATTAAGAAGCCTGATACCAAGTAAACGGCCAATGTACCAACAATGGCGATGACCCATTCTCTACCACCAAACTTTCTCAAGTGGTTCTTAGTATCATCATTCCATGATCTTACTGACAAGATAACTGGCAAATCCAAAGTTGCGATATAAGCAATTTGTTCAAAAATAGAAAGATAATTCTTGGCTGACCAACCAGCATAGATGAAACATGCTGCTGAAATCAATCCTAACCATCCATTAATTGCCTTAGTGGCATTAATTGCCAATACACAAAGCGTACCCAAAAGAGTACCAATGAAAGTGATCAAAGTTACGCTAGTAACCTTTGCTTGAATAAGTAACGCTAATTGAAAACCAAATGCGAAAAACCATAAACAATAGTTTTGTACTGGCCACCCCTTTAATTGATTAAACAGCCAAACAAAATAATTCTCATGTCTTTCCATATATACAAACTACTCCCTTTTTATTTTAGGTTCACAATATACTATATATTGTGCCTTATCCGCTCTTTTATTTAAAAAGCATCGCTATCTAGTATAGTGGACTCAAAATTAAATACAAGGATTGACATTTTTTTGATTTGCGTTAGTATCATAATTTTTTATTTGTTAAGTTTTTTAAAGCGCTTTTATTTTTATTTTCATAAATGACATTATGTCATATAATGTATACAAGAAAGGAAAAATAATATATTAATTATGTGCTACGGAGGTACTAAAAATGTTCAAGACAAAAAAACGCAATTTGCTATTCGCAAATTGGCTAAGGGTGCTGTTGCAGTGTTATTAAGTTTCGGCATACTAGCTGGTCCTAGTGCGCCAATTGTCTCAGCAGCCTCTGAAGCAATTCAAAATTAAATGACTGATGATACAACTTCAGTAGTAGAAGAAAGTGTTCCTGTAGAAAATAATACAGCAGACACTTTAACTACTGATAATACTGAAGTTTCAGCTAATTACTCTGAAAATACTGATGGATAGTACTACAACTACTGTGCAAACTGATACAGATGTATCTACTCAAGAAAAAACAGATCCAGAAACATCTGTTAATACTGAGCAACCAATTCAAACAGAAGAAGCTGAAAGTACTACTCCAGTTGAAGATATAAATTCAAAATCTGAAGAAAATGTATCTCAAAATAATAATATTAATACTTCTAAAGAAGGTACAAATAAAAAAGATAAACCAAATATCAATGAAATGACCAAGGAAGAATTGGCAGATCATATTAAAGATTTGGCAGATAAACATCCTTTAGGTATCGCTGGTATCTTCCATATTTTCGGTAATGAAGTGACCCAAAATGGTCATATTGCAGGTAATATTGCTGCAGATAAACTTTCTGGTACAAATTTTGGTACCAATTCAAATGCAACCAATAATTTAACCAACGGTGATATCCACTATGTTGGCAATCTCAATGGACTTAACAAAATCGATGGTGACAACAAAGTAGTCATCTTTGGACCAGACATTGAATACCGTTCATTTGAAAATGATGGAGCAATTGAAGTTAACTATGGAACTGCAGAAAAACCTGACTGGAGAAAAGTAGATATTCCTTATAACCACATTGTTCAAGCCGATCAAAAAATTGATATTCAAGGCGAACTAGATAAATTAAGTCAAAAGTCAGATAACTGGGCTAGTCAAGCACAGACTGAAGGAGTTAAAGCCGATTTTAATGATCTCAACAATAGTTGGACCGATGTTTCTGAGGCTATAAAGAATGCTGGCGACAGTAAGGAACCTATTTATGTAACAATTGATGCCGCACACCTTTCAGGCGACAAACGTAATATTACGATCAAAGGTATTCCTGCTGGTGCTGAAGCTCCAATGATTATTTTAAATGTAATTAATATTCAAGGTGGAGATTTAACAGTTCAAACTCACCTTGTACTGGAATATGCTGATGGTAATAATATTGGCGGTTCTTCTGAAACTCCAAATCAATTTAATAAATTGCTCTGGAACTTCGGTACAGATGTTAATAAATTACATTTTGCTGGAGACTACCATTTGGGAAGTGTTCTAGCAACCAACGCTCATATTACAAATGCTGTTAACATTGACGGTAATATTATTGGTAACAAAGTTACTGTTAGTGGTGAAACACACCGTTGGGACTTAACACCACCATTCGTAGAATTTGAAGAACCTGAAAAGCCTAAGCCGGAGCCTAAACCTGAACCTGAACCAGAGCCGGCGCCTGAAAATCCAACTCCAGATACTCCTGCTCCACAACCTAAACCAGAGGAAACTCCTGACAATACAGAAGATTTTACTCCTCCATTAACTGTAGATGTATCGGATCTAGATGGTACAGATGAAAATGAAACACCAGCTGGAGAAGAATCAACAGAAGAAGCTATTGCTCCACTTCCTGAAAATGTAATCGAAAAAAATCAAAAAGAAGTAACTTCTTCCAAGTTTATGGTAACTCCTACTGCTGTAACCGAGAAATCTAGTGAAACAACAACTAAACCGAAAGCAGAAGTAGAAAATCAAAATGTAACTGAAACCTCAAAAGAAGTTGGACTTCCAGAAACCGGTGAAGATAAGACTAACCTCATTACTACAGGCATTGTTTTAGCAAGTATTGCTGCAACAATCACGGCATTAGGCTCATTCATCAACAAGAAAAATTAACTAAAAATTACTGTTACTATAGATTTAAATGTAACCGCATTAATAAAGTGGAGGCTTTAATATGCTAAAAAGCGAACAAAATTCTTCTATTACTAAAAATATTAATTCAGCTAACTGTTTAGAGATTAATTATTACGATCCCTATGGTAATAAAGTTGGTGCATATTATTCTGCACCAGCTAATGCTGCAATATTTATTAGCAACAAAAGATTAAAAGAAATTATCGATGCAAATATTCCTGAAAATCATCAAATAGTTCCTTACTTTGCATATCCACAGCACGACATCACTAGCGATAACACTACTGAAGAAATAATGATTGCAGTAAAATAAATCAATCCTATTAATTAACAAAAAACTCATCAATGATTCTAAAATTGAGTCAATTGATGAGTTTTTCTATTGATAAATATTAATGTTGTGAAGCACCTGTTGTAGTATCTGGTTCTTCTGTTTTTTTAGTTTTTTCTACCTTTTCAGCCTTAGTTGAAGCACCACTTACAGCATCAGGATCTGAATTTCTACGATAAGTTGCACCAGTTGTGGTATCATCATCTACTACCAACTTTTGACCAGTAGTTTCACAGAAATACTTAACGAGTGGATACAAATCTTGAACCCATTCGTAAATACCTGCGTAATCTCCATTATCATCTTCAACACGCTTATAGTAGTGCAAAACAAGTTTCTTCAAATTACCAGTTGGAACGGGCATATAGACATCATCATGTCCATCTTGCTTAGTACGTAAAGCATGAACTACTTTTTTAGCATTAGGAATAACATCACGCACATCGGGGTGAATTGCCTTCATAGTATCACCGACTTGATCTGGTGTACGTTTAGCAAGCATCTTATAATTTGGATCAGTTGGACGATTGTACCATAGAAATTCATTATTATCGTCAACAAAAGTCATTTCCCCAATTGTATTTCTAAGCATCCAATTAAGTTGGTTAACAGTAAGTAACCCCGCATCCAGCTTCACATAATCGTCACCTTCTGCAGCATGGACCTTCTTAGCTGCCTTATCCAGCCATTCAGGATCATTTTTATCGATTCCTTCAACTGTATATTTAGATTTACCCTTAGCTTCAAAATCTTCTTTTAAGTATTCATCAGGATTCATATCCTTAAGCCATTTAGGTTCTGCCATAATTTTTTCCTCCTACTAATAAAGAATCTTCTTAATTTTAATTATAATTTGTAAGCGGTTTTAATTCAATTGGATTGATATAAATTTAGCAATAATTTTCCAGACTCTATTATATAAAATTTTATATATTTTATTTTTTAAAAAGTACCACTTACAAAGTAGTACTTTTCCTATTAATTTCACTACATCTTTGTTTCAACGGTATGCTTATCCAAATGAATAATCACATCAAACATTGCTTTTTCCTCAGGTGAGATTTTGTGGGCTACTTCTATTACCGCAACATTAGGATTCTCAAGTAATGTTTTATGAATATCTAGTGACAATTTAGGATCAAGCGCACTCGTTGCTTCATCAGCCAACAAGATTGGTCTGCCCGATAATAAAGCACGAGCAATTTCTACTCTTTGAATCTGCCCACCAGACAATTCACTACCATTTTCACCCACTTGCTTATCTAGGCCTTGGCTCTTAACCAAATTATCAAGTCCAGCTTCATGGATTACTTGCTTCAGCTTTTCATCGCTCACCTTCCGGCCAAGCGTAATGTTAAAACGCAACGTATCGTCAAACATGAACGGCTTTTGATTAACATAGGAGAAATAATTATGCGCTGCATCCCAATTACCAGTTACATCTTTGCCATTAAGCAAAATCTTCCCATCTTTAGGTCTTTTTGATCCCAAAAGAAGGCGCAACAACGTTGTTTTCCCCCAGCCACTTGGCGCCATAAGCAATACTTTTTCACCAGGTTTAACTTCTAAATTAACTCCATCAAAAATTCGCTTATGATCAGAACTTGTTACATAAGACAAATCATCAATTTTCATTCCTTCAAAATGATCGATCTTTTGCTTGTCATCTTTCATCACATGTTTCAAAGCTTCTTGAGTCTTTTCCCACATCGGTACGGTTGACTTAACTTGGTTAAATTCGTTAAACAATGTAACAACTGGCGTGATAAAATTCATTGCCAAATCAACCATCATTACCAAAGTACCTACTTTTAAGTTGCCTTGCATCATCAAGATCCCACCTACGGTACATGGAATGATGAAACAGAAAAGCTCAGCTGCAGAATAAATTAATTCTAGTGCCCATGCCTGCGTCAAAGTCATATTTCTTAACGCGTTTTCCATTTGCTGGGCAGCATTTGCCGCACGCGTTACAATATTTGTTCGCACGTTATAAAGCTTGGTAGCCTGAGCACCATTTAATGAATCTGAAACATGCTGCGTATAATTAGCATTAGTTTTTGCCCAAATCTTTGACTTTTTAGTAATAATTGGACTAGTGATCATCTGCACTACAGCAGGTGCAATCGTTGCTATTACAAATACTAAAGTCATTTGCCAAGAACTATAAAAAGCAAAGCTAATGGCACCAATAAATGACAACCCCTGGAAAATCATATCTAGTTGAGCGGTCACACGATTAGTTTCAATTTGTTTTAAATCATTAGTCATCAGCGACAAACCGCTTTTTATATCCGGATCGCCTTGATCAACTAGATACCGAAGATTGGCCTTTTTTAATGTCATGTTTACGTCACGAATAATTCCCATCTTAACCGTTTCGTAAACAAAGTTGCTGGCCATAAAGCACAATTGACCTAATGCAGTTAATAAAGCCAATCTAATTAAGTGCATGTAGTCATGAGAGCCAGAAGAAGCAACGTTCAACATGACTTGAATCATATAAGCTACAAAGACGATGTTGCAGGCTTTAATTGCCGCCAAAATGGTAAAGCTAATTATTTGGCTTTTTTTAGCATATTTAAGACTCATAAACTCTCCTTTTTTATATACTTGAACCATTATACTCGCATACTTGTCTTTTTCTCAATCTGATACGATAATTAATGTAATACATTCTATTTTTAATAAAGGCTGAAAGGAAATTCTATGAAAACTGGTACTAAAATTATTACTTTAGACAACGGTTATCACTTATGGACCAACACTCAAGGTGAAGGCGATATTCATTTATTAGCTCTTCACGGCGGTCCTGGCGGCAACCACGAATACTGGGAAGACACTGCTGAACAATTGAAGAAGCAAGGTCTTAACGTTCAAGTTACCATGTACGATCAATTGGGTTCTCTTTATTCAGATCAACCTGATTATTCTGATCCTGAAATCGCTAAAAAATATTTGACTTATGAATACTTCTTAGACGAAGTTGATGAAGTGCGTGAAAAGCTTGGCCTCGATAACTTTTATTTAATCGGTCAATCTTGGGGCGGACTTCTTGTTCAAGAATATGCAGTTAAATATGGTCAACATTTAAAGGGCGCCATCATTTCATCCATGGTTGATGAAATCGATGAATACGTTGCTTCAGTTAATAGAAGAAGACAAGAAGTTCTTCCACAGACTGAAATTGACTTTATGCACGAATGCGAAAAGAACAATGATTACGACAACAAGCGTTACCAAGATGACGTTCAAATCTTGAATATTAACTTCGTTGACCGTAAGCAACCTTCTAAGCTTTACCACTTAAAGGACATTGGTGGCAGCGCCGTTTATCACGCATTCCAAGGTGACAACGAATTCGTTATCACCGGTAAGTTAAAGGACTGGCACTTCAGAGATCAATTACACAAGATCAATGTTCCAACTTTGCTTACTTTTGGTGAAAACGAAACTATGCCTATTTCAACTGCTAAGATTATGCAAAAGGAAATTCCTAACTCACGTTTAGTTACTACTCCAGATGGTGGACACCACCACATGGTTGATAATCCTGCAGTTTACTACAAACACTTGGCTGACTTCATTCGTGAAGTAGAAAACGGCACCTTCAAAGGTCAAAATTAATTAACAAAACGGTTGGAATTTTCCAGCCGTTTTTTTCTAGAGGTAAATGATATGGATGAAAAAGATGTCAAAATTCTGCTAGTTGAAGATGAAGAAGCAGTGGCTAGCTTTGTGAAAACAGAGCTGGGATTTGAAGGCTACCAGGTAATTTGGGCACAAGATGGTAAGGAGGCACTCGAGCTTTTTCAAAAAGAAGATCCTACCTTAATCCTGCTTGATTGGATGCTGCCAGTTTATGACGGCATCACTGTATTGCGTAGAATCCGCAAACAAAGCGATGTGCCAATCATTATGTTAACGGCGAAAAATTCCGCTTCTGACATTAGTTCTGCTCTTGATCAAGGCTTAGATGACTACATTACCAAACCTTTTGAAATTGAGGAACTTTTTGCCAGAATTCGGGTTATTTTGCGTCGCTTAAAAAAGACCCAAGAACAAAATGCAGCCCCTACTTCCACCTTTACTTTTGGTCCATTAAAAATCGACTTGGTAAAGCACGAATTCTACTGCAATGACGAAAAGATTTATTTAACGCCAAAAGAATTCGCCTTAATGACCGAACTGATGCAGGATCCCGAAAAAGTAAAAAGCCGTGATGAACTGCTCGACGTCGTCTGGGGCTATGACTTCGTGGGCCAAACCAACACGGTTGATGTCTACATTAGAACCATCCGCAACAAGTTGGGCGAACCATATAAGAAGCTCATCAAAACGGTGCGCGGCCTCGGCTATTGTTTAAGAGAAGACGATTAACATGCAAAATAAAGCTAAAACTACCACTAGCCAATTAACCAAATTATTCGTCAGTCTATTCGTGGCTATTTTGGTTCTCGTCAATATCGCCTTTTTAGTTATTTCTTCTGGCTACATTTATTACAGTGCCAAAAGTCAGAGTGAACAGCTTATTACCGCCGTAGAAGAAAATCTGGAACCGCAATACGACTGGTCGGCACTACTTGATGCCTATTTAGCAAAGCAAGACGACGATGCAATTATTTTAACTACGCCGCAGGGCCGAACCTATTATTCTGAAGATGCACACGAGACTTTTAAGGATATTAACCATAAACGCCATTATCAAAACTTTGTTGTTTCACACAAGCATATCTATTTTTTAGCACGTGAAGGACACCATGGCTATCGCATTCACGTTGCCTTAAATGTCGACGAACTCTTCAATCTAATCACCTGGCTTCTACTTACGATGCTAGGCATCAACCTAGTAGCTATCTTGATCAGCATCCTGCTCATTCGCCGTTTTGCTCATAAATGGAGCAGGCCGATTCAAACGATGAACGCGGAAATCCAGGATATTCGCAAGAATAAAACGCCTGAGAGAAAGGTCACTATTCCCGATAATCCACTTGAAATCAGGAACCTGGCGCAGTCATTTAACAATCTGCTGAGTTTTCAAAATAATGCGTTAAAGCGCGAGCAACAATTCGTCAGCGATGCTTCACACGAATTAAAGACGCCAATTGCGGCCATTCGCGGCCACGTTAATTTGATCAAACGTCGCGGGCAAAGCAACCCAGAGATTATTTCTACTTCATTAGACTATATTGATTCAGAATCGAAGAAGATGCAGTTGATCGTTAACGAGCTGCTTACTTTGGGTAGAATCGATCAGAATAACGACGACGTAACGCCAATTGATTTGGTTAAAATTGTTTCTGATGTAGTAAATGAAGTGCAGACTGTTTATCCGCAAAAAATTATTTCTAACTTGCCTGAACAACTGCTCTTCCCGATCAAGCCAACCGATTTTCGCAATATCGCCCACAACTTGGTAGAAAATGCGGCTAAATATTCACCTGCAGATAGCGAAATTAACGTCGTTTTGAAAAAACAAGCTGACAAATTACTCTTCCAAGTCGCAGACCACGGTATTGGCATTTCCCAGGAAAACCGTGAAAAGATCTTCAAACGTTTTTACCGCGAAGATAAGTCGCACTCCAGCAAAGTCGGTGGTTATGGCCTAGGCTTGGCCATCGTCAAAGCCGAAGTCGACAAGTATCACGGCCAAATCACGGTGGAAGACAACACTCCTCAAGGGACGATCTTTTCCGTTTATCTGCCCAAAGAAAAATGAAGAAATCTTCATTTAAACTCCATCTAATTTTGGTTTTTCTAACGTCCTTTCTTAGTAAGATAAATATATCAAGTCAAGCAATTAGGAATTAAGAAAACCAAAGGAGAACTATTATGAAGACTATCAACTTAAAGAAATTCGCCATCGCAGGTGCAGCTTTAATTGGCTTAGGCACTGCAGCTATCACTACTGTTAACAAAAATACGGAACCTACTACTGTTCAAGCAGCTTCCAGCAAAATTAAGGTTTCACAAAGTACAGCAGTTAAGAAATTCAGAGCCAAATATCCAAGTGCTAAGATTGACTTCATCAACTTAGAAAAAGAAAATGGTCGCTACGTTTACGAAATTGAAGGTTTTACTTCAACCAGAGAATACGACATGAGGATTAACGCTTCGACTGGTAAAGTGATTTCCGCTCATTCAGAAGCTGAAAAAAACCGCAACAAGAAGGCAATCAACTTGTCAAAAGTAATTTCACGCTCAACTGCCACTAAGATTGCTCAAAAGAAAGTTCCTGACAGCAAGGCTATCGAATGGAGCTTAGACCGTGACGGTTCAAGAACTGTTTGGGAAGTAACTGTCTCAAAGAGCGGCAAAAAGAGCGAAGTAAAGATCAATGCTTTAACTAAAAAAGTAATCAGCGTAGAACGCGACTAATTTTTGAAAGAGGTATAAGATATGAAACTCACTAAATTAACTAGTGCAATTTTATTAGGTGCAACATTATTAACTGGAACCGTGGCTTGTTCAAAGCAGGATAACAGCACTGCTCAAACTAGCCAAACCACATCACACAAGTCTACTGCAGCTAAAAGCAGCGACAACAGTCAAAGTAGTCAAACAAGCGATTCCTCCACAGAGACTACTAACAGTGTTAAGACCGAAATTAGCAAGATCAAATTAAGCCAACAAGAAGCCATTGATAAATTCCATAGCCAATTTTCTGGCAAGCAAATTAAGAGCATCGATTTATCTCTTGAAGGCAAGCAATACGTTTACGAAATCGAAGGCTTCGATAGTACCCATGAATACTCTGCCGAAATCAACGCAGAAACTGGTCATGCCAGCAGCGTTCACTCAGAGCGCTTAGATCACGATGACCGCAATGAAGCTTTGAACCTTGACGGCATTATCAGCCGCGATGAAGCTAGCGTAATCGCAGAAGAACATGCTAAAGGCACTAGCCAAGAATGGAAGCTGGACCAAGAACACGGTAAGACTTACTGGGAAGTTGAAGTAGTCAATGGTCACCAATCTACTGAGGTGAAGATTGACGCTCACAGTAAGAAAATTCTTGAAACTGAACACGATGATTAATAACTAAATGCAAACAAAAATGGTGAAGAGAAATTCTCCTCACCATTTTTTGTTTACAATTTTTTAAGTAAAAGCCAGTCAATTTGCAGATCATCACCAACTTGGAAGACGTGTTGACCTACCCGTTTAAAACCATGACGCTTGTAAAAGTGCTGCGCGTTGATGTTCTTTTCATACACGCCAAGCCACATGTAGTCCTTCTTTTCATCTCTAGCAATCTTTTCCGCATAATCAAACAAGACGTTGCCTAGTCCCTTATGCTGGAAGTTAGAACGCAAATAAATTCTTTGCAATTCAAGAGCATTTTCCTTCAGATGCTCTTTTTGTGCATCCTCCACATTGACTTTCAAATAGCCAGCGATTTTATCTCCCACCAGTAAAAAGAAGAAACGGCTATTTGGATTTTCAATCTCGCTAATCAAGACATCGGTCGCATAATCTTCGTCCAAAAAGTGTGCCATGTCATCTGGAGCCGTAAAAGGATCAAAAGTTACTTTAAATGTTTCACGTGAAATCTTTTGTAATTCTGCTACGTCGTCAGTGGTGACTGGTCTAATTGTGTAATCCATTAATACTCCCTCTTCCCGCCATTTTTAACAAAGTGCCAATTCTCACTCGCATTATCTTCTACTTGTTGCAAAAGTTCGGCCAATTCTTGTCTTTGTTTCTCATTCAAACCGGTTAGAACTAGCTCATTTGAATAAGTATTTTCTTTTTCAATTTTTTCAGCTAATTCGTCACCTTTTTTAGTTACAAACAGGTGCTTAATCTTCTTATTTTGTTGATCATTTTTTCTTTCGATCAAGCCATTATCTTCTAGCTTTTTAATACTCCGTGCCGTCGTCGTGCGATCTACATTGAGCATCCCTGCCAAATGATCAGAGATAATACCAGGATTTTCTTTGATTCTAACCAAATATAAATACTGACCGCGATTCAGCTGCATCTCTTTGAATTCAATGTTAGCAATTGAATCGAGTGCCCGCGCAATCGTGCTAATTTGTCTTAAAATACCTTCTTTCATGTTTTTCACCTAAAATTATTATATTGATTATTGTTGCAAATGCAACAATAATTTTATTAAAAATAAAAACCACGATCATTACTATCATGGTTTTATTTTCTACTTCACATAAGCATACTTGTATGACCATTGCGTACCAGCAGTATTATGAATCAAACCATGAACGCGTGGCTTTTGCAAATATGCCGTAGTTTGTTGGTAAATTGGCGTAATTGCTTGGTTCTTGTTCACGATCTTAGCGGCAGAAACCAAATCGTTCCAGCGCGTTGCAGGATCGTTAGCATCCTGATTGCCAGCTTTTCTGACCAAATTATCGTAGTTAGCATCTGACCACTTACCATAGTTGTATGAAGTGCCAGTCATCGGAATTTGCATGAAGGTCATTGGATCGTTGAAGTCACCGCCCCAGTGTGACAAGTAAATATCGAAGTTACCTTCTTGTGCACGACTATCCGAAGATTTTTCTGGCACATTTGTAATATTAACCTTGATGCCACGCAATTCCTTGGTCCATTGTGATTGCAAGTATTGCGTTAATTGATCACTATCAGACTCATCGTTTGAAGCCAAAATGTTAAAGGTTAAGCTGCTTTCACCGATTTCTTTCAAGCCTTGTTTCCAGTACTTCTTAGCCAAAGCAGGATTGTAATCAACGGTATTCTTTACCGCTTGTTCCTTAGCAAAGTCCTGGCCATTTGTTGGATTCTTAGCTAAATCAGTTGCGACAAAACCTGTTGGCAAGGTTGAGCCATTGCCTAAAACCTTCTTAGTCACAATGTCACGGTCAATTGAAAGTGACAAGGCCAAGCGAATATTTTTATTATTCAAGGCCTTACGGTTAACTGCGATCTTGTCCTTGAAGTTATAAAGCAAGAATCTAACCAATGAGTATGGGTATTGAGTAAAGTCCTTATTGCTCTTCAAATTCTTCACTTGCTCGCTTGAAAGTGGGGTTAAATCCAGCTTGCCTTGTTGATACATCTGGTAGCCGGTGTTGTTAGACTTCACTACTTGGTAGTTAATCTTGTCTAACTTAACCACCTTTTTATCCCAATAATCATTATTTTTAACAAAGGACCAAGTATCATTGGTACCGTTCCAGCCCTTAATCTTGAATGGACCTGAGTAAACCTGGTATTGTGCCTTAGTCGCATATTTCTTGCCGTACTTGTTAACGACCTTTTCGTTTTGTGGTCCAAACAATGGATAAGCCATCAGAACCTTGAAGTAAGCGATCGGTCTGTTCAGCTTAACGACTACAGTTTGCTTATTTGGTGCAGAAATACCAACTGCACTTGGCTTCATCTTGCCTTTTGCAACCGCATCCGCATTCTTTACGCCGCTAAAAAGATATGAATATGGTGAAGCGGTCTTAGGATTCAAGCTTCTGCGCCATGAGTAAACAAAATCTTGCGCGGTAATTGGATCACCGTTTGACCACTTGGCATCCCTCAACTTAAAAGTCCAAGTTTTGCCATCTTTTGATACACTACCGCTCTTAGCAAGACCCGCAGTAGGCTTACCCTTTTTGCCCAAACGATAAAAGCTTTCAAAGACATTGCCCGTTTGACCAAAACCGGTAGACTTGCTGATGTCAATGGTGTCCAGTGGTGCTGTAGTGCTTAAATTCAATGTGTTCTTTTCTGCTGTCGAAGCATTGTTATTGCCACAAGCAGCAAGAAGCAATCCTACTGAAACTGTGACAATACCTGCTAAAACTACCTTTAATTTCGACATGATTTTTCCTTTCTTTTGCAACAAAAAATTGGGATGTACTCCAACGCGGAATACATCCCAAAAAGAACCACAACTTGATAACTAGTTATTCAGTAATAGTCTTTGATGATCACACATTAGAGCACGACAAATAGATGTTGTTAATACAACAACATTGGCAGTTTTGACATTGCATTTGACGTGCTAATAACATGTGATTCATCTCCTTCTTACTTTTAATAAGCCTATCTTAACTTGAGAGTTTACAGCTGTCAACATTTTATTTTGCAAAATCCTTTTTTCAGGTATAATTATTAACGAAAAAAGGAGGAGAAAAAATGAATGTAATTGCTACTGTATTAACGTTTCTCGTAGGGATTGAACATATCGGAATTTGTTTTCTAGAAATTTTTGGTAAACCAGAAATGCAAGCTAAGGCTTTCGACATGGACCTTGATTTTGTAAAGCAGCCTGCTGCCAGAATTTCTATGGCAAATCAAGGCATCTACAACGGGATGCTCGGCCTATTATTGATATTGGTCTACTTCGTTTTTAAGGCTTCAATTGCTTTCACTGTTTGGCAATTATTGCTTACTTTGATCGTCGTAGTCGCAATTTTTGGTGGTTTTACCGCAACTAAAAAGATCTTCTTGGTGCAAATGTTACCAGCTCTACTTGCCTTGATTTTCGTAACATTACAGAAATAAGACAAATTCAATAATAATTTATTGACAATATGTCACTATCTAAAATATAGTTTATAATTAAGTATAAACTAAAACACAACTATATTTTTACAGGTAGATGACTAATGAAAAAAATCTTTTTGGCCATATTAAATATTGGCATTGGTATAGGCTTAGGTATCTTTATTGCAAAGAATTACATGACGCAACTTGAGCCCCAAACAAACAACGTAACTGTTAGCGTAGGTGACTTTTTAAACAAGACACAAAAGGTCAGCTATTCTAGCGATAAATTGCCTGCAATCCAAACCAGTCAAGCCGCCGCCATCCGTAAATTCAAATCACTTTATTCTAGTGCCGAAATTAAATCCATTTCCTTAGTGCCAGACAACGGCATCTATGTCTACAACATTATCGGCTACGATAACTACAAGGACTGCATGATTCAAGTCGACGCTACCAATAATCAAATCATCGGGCAATCAACCCAGGTACTCGACTACAACTATGATAAAGAATCTTCACTGAACTTAAAGAAAACTATTTCTCGTAAAGAAGCTACTTCCATTGCCTTGCGCGAAGTTCCTGGTGCTACGCCATTATCATGGGAACTAAAAGACGACAATGATCAAGCTATTTGGAAGATCAATCTGGTCGAAAACAGTCAAAAACGTGTCGTAAAAATTAATGCCGTCACTAAACATGTGATGTGAAAAATAAGCATTACCCTGAGGTAATGCTTATTTTTTCGCAATTTTTAATTATCTTGCTTGGCTGTTGGCACGTGACTTGTAATCACCGTTTTCAGTACCGATCACAAGCTTTTCGCCTTCGTTGATAAAGTCAGGAACTTGAACAACCAAACCAGTTTCCATAGTAGCTGGCTTACCACCACCTGCAACAGTGGCACCCTTGATACCTGGTTGAGTTTCCTTAACAGTCAATTCAACAGTTGCTGGTAATTCAATACCGATTATCTTGTTGTCATCAGTGAAGTCCATGTCAACGACAGTGTTAGGAATCAAGAACTTAACGTCGTCACCTAATTGATCAGCTGAAACTTCGTATTGGTCGTAAGTTTCAGTATCCATAAAGGTGTAAGTGTCGCCTTCGCTGTACAAGTATTGTGCGTTCTTCTTAGTTACTTCAACTAAGTCTACCTTTTCAGTTGGACGCATAGTCTTATGAACAACGGCACCACTCTTAACATCACGCAAGTCCATTTGCATAACGGTGTTACCCTTACCTGGCTTGTGGTGGTTAGCCTTCAAAACCTTGATCAACTTGCCGTCTTGACTAAAAATCATACCTTTTTTCAAATTAATTGCTTGTACCATTTGCTTTTTCTCCCTTAATTTTCTTCAATCTCTTTTTTTAATTTTTGCGTTTTTCTCTTTTTTAACACGCTGGGGGCAAAGCAAATTTTTTAATTAATAATAAATAAATCGTATTCATAATTTACAGTATACCAAATTAAATATGTCTTAGGTAAATTCGATCGATTAAATGTCCATTTGTTTTATGCAAAATCAAACTAGCTCGTTTCTTTGTTGGCGCAATATATTCACGCAGGTTGACCAAGTTGACCATTTGCCAGGTCTCTTCAGCTAGCTTTAAAGCATCATCTAGCGGACCGTTAGCCATTTCATAGTAGAAATTATTTGGCTTATCTTTGTTTAGTTTCAAGACCTTCTTGAAGCGTTGCATGTACCATTTTTCAATCAAATCTTCGTCAGCGTCGATGTAAATAGAGAAATCGAAGAAGTCGCTCGTTACGACTTGGCCGCTTTCCGGCAGCTGCAAAGTGTTGATGCCTTCGATAATCAAAACATCAGGATTCTTCACATGACCATATTTTCCAGGGACAATGTCGCTCAATTCCTGTGAATACAGTGGATACACGATGTCTTTTTTCCCGCTTAACACGTCGCTCAAGAAATCGCTGAGCATCGTCATGTTGTAACTCTCAGGGAATCCCTTGCGTGGCATGAGGTCACGACGTTTCAATTCCTCATTGGGATATAGAAAGCCATCAGTGGTCATCAAATGCACTTTTAAGTCCGGGTACGTTCTTTTAAGAAGTAACTGCAATAAACGAGCCGTCGTCGATTTTCCTACCGCAACGGAGCCAGAAATACCGATAATAAATGGAGCCGGCTTAAAATCCTTATGTAAAAATTCAATCTGAGCCTTTTGTTCATTCTTTTTTTGTTGATAAACTAAGTGTAAGTAGCTAATCAAACTAGTGTAAATTTCGTGGACGTCGGTTAAATCAACTACGTCGACTAAAGACTTAATGTTAGCTAGTTCTTCTTTAGTGATGTTTACTTTATTTTTGGGCGCAAGTTTTGCCCATTCATTTCTTTCAAAGCTTGTATAATTCTTCATATCCTGTTCCTCTAACTTATTTATTATAACGGAAAGGCTGAAACTATGAAAAAAATAATTTTATTTGGCGATTCAATTTTCAACGGTTATCGTGACGGCTGTGACACCAATCTTGTAACTAATTTGTTTAAAAAACAGCTTAAAAATTATGCACAGGTGGAAAACATCTCTAAAAGTGGTGCAACTACCATCGAAGGCGTTGATTATTTAGTGCAGATTCCTGCAGAAAAAGATTTAACTGTTGTTGAATACGGTAATAACGACGCCGCAACGGCATGGGGCATTAGTCCTGAAAACTATGAAAGAAATCTAGATCAAATTCTTGATGCTGTAGGTAAAAGCGTCGTTGTGGGACTTTGTTATCCCGATCCCACAAATAGCGAAATCAATCAATTTTATGGTGATGAGCGCCTCGATTTGTTTAACTCGATCGCCAAAAAAGTTGCTTTTGAGCACAAATCACCATTTGTGGATATTCTTCCGGCCATGAGAAAGCTCAAACACATATCGACATATTACCAAGCAGATGGCCAGCATTTAACTGATAAAGGTAACGGATTTCTGGTTAACCAGATTGTGCCCACAATTAAAAAAGAACTCGATTAGTTCAAGTCCTTTTTCATCATGATGTGCTGAATGCCAGCTTCTTCAAATGGCTCGCCGATTTCTTGATAGCCTAATTTGGCATAAAACGGTTCAACCCGCATTTGGGCATGGCAGTATAACGCCGCTACGCCCTTTTCGCGTAAGTATTCTTGTACCGCTTCAACCATCTTGCTGCCGAGGTGCATCCCTCTAGCCGCCTTTGACACCGCAACGCGACCCAACATCCACTTGCCATCTTCTTCAAAAATCCGGCAAGTAGCCAGCGCATTCGTTTGATCATCGTTCAAACGGTACGCTTGAATTGCGATCAAATCTTGGTCATCAAGTTCAGGCAAAGTAATCTTTTGCTCGGTCACAAACGTTTCTTCACGCAATCTTTCCGTGCAAAACAGCTCACGGCCGCTCATTTCATCAATCTTTTTCAGGGTAAAATCATTTATCTGCTTCATTGCTATCTACCTAAATAATTGCTTTCCTTGCCAAACCACTTTTTATTCAACTTAGCTAGTGTACCATTTTTTTGCAAGCGAACTAAGCCGGCATTGACCTTTTTACGCAAAGTCTTGTCACCCTTACGCATTCCGACCGCAAACAAATCCTTTGGCACATTATCATTTTGAATCACCTTGTAGTCCTTGCTCTTAGTCATGTGGGCAATGTAGTAGTTGGCATAAACTTCATCTAATAAAATACCCTGAATCCGACCGGCATTCAAATCTAAGAACGAATTAGAGATCGTGTCATAGAGCACGGTCTTTTTTGCGTGCAAAACATTTTGCTTAGTTTCATACCACTGCTCGGCAGTTGAACCGGTTTGCATCCCTAATTCATACTTTTTCATCTGCTTAAACGAATTAATGCCGCTGTCCTTCTTAACGACCAGTACCTGTCTGTTGCGCAAATATGGTCGACTAAAGGCCACTTTTTTCTTACGTTCAGGCGTAATACTGTAGCCGTTCCATAACAAGTCGATTGTGCCGTTACGCAATTCTGTGACGTTCATCGACCAGTCGATCGTTTGAAAACTAACGTGGATGCCATATTGTTTAAACACAGCCTTAGCTAAATCAATGTCATAACCAGTTAGCTGCCCATTCTTTTTCTCAAAACCCATGGGCACGAAACTGTCATCAAGACCCACCACAACCTGATTTTTCTGTGCGATCTTACTCCAAGTGTCTTGCGTATTTGCGCGTTCCTGCACGCTTTCACAACCAGTTAGCACTAGCATTAAAGTAGCTAATAAAACGAAAATCCATCTTTTCTTCATAGGCTACGCCTCACTTAATGGCTGGACCTTAAGCATCTGATCGGCCACGTTCTTAGCGAAGGTTAAATCGTGCGTGATGATCAATTGCGTTAAGCCTGACTTCTTCAAATCCAAGATCATCTTTTCCACTTCTTTACGCAAATTAGGATCAAGGGCGGAAGTTGGTTCGTCGTAGCACAAAATTCTTGGATTCATGGCCAAAGCTCTAGCAATTGCCACCCGCTGCTTTTGCCCACCTGATAATTGGTACGGGTACTGTTTTTCTCGACCATTCATCTGCAATTGGTCCAGCAGCTTTTGGGCGTTTTGTTCCGCTTCAGCCTTGGATTCCTTAAGCACCATCGTTGGTGCTAGCGTAATGTTTTGCAGTACGTTTAAATTAGGGAAAAGGTTGAAATCCTGAAAAACGACGCCGACATTGCCGGGATCATATGGCTTGCCATCGATTAAAATTTCGCCGCTATCCTTAGTTTCAAGGCCCGCGATAATTCTAAGCAAAGTGGTTTTACCGGCGCCAGATGGGCCCACGATCGTCATAATCTCGCCATCTTTTAAAGTGAAAGAAATATCCTTCAAAATCGGACGGTTGTTAAATTCCTTGCATAAGTTCTTTACTTCTAACATTTGTTTTCACCTGACCCTACTTGTAATAAGAAAAGTGCTTTTCAAGCCGCTTAAGAATAAAGGCGCAAATACTGATCAAGAACAAGTAGATGACGCCGACTAGTACTAGTGGCACTAAGGTTACATCCCTTGCCATCGCAACGTTACCTGCTCTAAGCAAGTCGCCCAAACCAATTACGTAAACCAATGATGAATCCTTAACCAAATTGATGACTTCGTTACCGATTGATGGCAACACGATTTTGATCACCTGGGGAATAACGATCTTGGTCATTGTCTGCCAGCGATTCAAGTGCAAAACTTGTGCCGCCTCAAATTGACCTTGATCAATCGATTGAAAACCGCCCCGGAAAATTTCAGCAAAATAAGCAGCATAGTTTAAGACGAAGGCAAATAAGGCAGCTTGGTAACGTGGAAAGACAATATGAATGATTGGCAAACCATAAAAGACAAAAATTAATTGTAAAAGCAGCGGCGTCCCTCTCATGATCCAGACATAAAAGTTAACGATCCACTTCAGCGGCTTGATCTTGCTCATTTCTCCCAATGAAACTAAAATTCCCAGCGGCGTAGCCAAAATTAAAGTCCAAAAGAAGATGCTTAACGTCATTCCCGCTCCACTAAATAAAGCTGGCAATATTTCTGTAATGTATTTCAGCGACATACTCTCACCCATTTTCCTAATAAAAAAGTCCTCTTAGGACTAGCCTAAGAGGACGACTGTATCGTGGTTCCACCTCATGTTTGCACTTGCTCACGCAAAATGCCTCACTAGGTTGATGATCGAAAAGAAAAAGCCCCCATAGCCTAATTGGCTACGAGGGCGAATGAAATCACGGTTCCACCTCATGTTTACAAACTGCTCACGCAGTCTGCCTCAATAAGTTCGATAATCAACCTTTAGCTGTAACGGGCTAACCCCGGGTTCTCCTACTTGTTTCAGAAAATCAACTCGCAGATGTGACTTCATACCAGCGTATGTTTCATTTCCACCATCAGAAACTCTCTATTACTGCGATAGGTACTACTGCTTCTGTTCTAAGTTGTTTTTAATGTTGATTAAGATAATAAACGACAAAAATTGATTTGTCAATTATTTTTCTTCGTAGGTACTCTTGTCTGCATCGAGTAATGGGCTCTTTTCACCGGTGTAAATAATGTCCAGCTTGTACATAGCACGTGAAGTAATTGTGTAAACCAATTGCGTTTCATCGACGCGGTGGTAGTTTTCTTTTGAAGCGCCCCACATGATGACAGCGTCGAATTCTAGCCCCTTAGCCAAGTATGATGGAATAATCAAAGTCCCATCAACCAAACGCTGGTTAGCGGTCGCAATTAAAGTAGCCTTTTCACCGCGATCAGCTAACATCTTGTGAACAAATTTAGCACTAGCTAAATCCTTGGTGATGACTGCAGTTGTCATCTTATGCTTTTCATTATCACGCAAAACATTGCTCAAAACGGCGACGGCTTCTTCGTCAGTCTCTCTGCCCCAGATAACTGGCTTAGGCCCCTTTCTGTTAAAGGCTTCGATCTTCTCACCTTGACGCAAAATTTGCTTGGTGAAGTTGGTCAATTCCTTAGTTGAACGGTATGACTTAGTAAGCTGCACTACGTCGGTCTTTTCTGGATCAAACAAACCAGAAATCTGCTTAAGCAAGCTGCGGCTTTCGTCCTTGGTAAAAATAGCCTGGTTTAAGTCACCCAACATGGTAAACTTAGCCCGTGGGAAGTTGTACTTCAGGTAAGCCAATTGGAATGGCGTGTAGTCTTGAATTTCATCGATAAAGGCATAACGCATCTCGTAGTCGGTTCTGCGGCCAGTAACTAAGTCGTAGAGGTACAAGTATGCGGAAACGTCGCTCATCGCAATATCATGACTCTTGAAGTTGTTCTTTACCTCTTCAACGTGCTTCATCCATTCGTCTTCGTCGATGTCCCACTTGCTTAAATCAACCATCTTAGGCACGGCACGCAAAAAGCTCAGGTATTGTGCACGCATGTTAAAGAAGTGGTTGTGCAAAATACGCTTGTGTACGCCCTTTAAAGCGGCTAAAACAATCTTTCTACCCAAGAAGGCCTCTTCTTTGGCTTCAGATTCGAATTCTTGGTCAGGACGATCGTACAAGTCGTTCAATTCTTGTTGGCTCATCCCTTCAATGGTGTGAGCTACCCAAGCCTTCTTAGTTTCAGGCGTAATCTTGCGGTTAAGTATCTTGATCAATTCTTCACGCGTAGCATCGATACGGTTAGCCAAATTATAATTTTCATTGAATGAGTAGTAGATTTCTTTGATCTTGTCTTTATCAAAGTATGGCTTCTTCTTGTCGCGGAAGTAGATGTTTTTAAAGATCACGCCGCGCTTATTAAGGCGTTTTGCATAACGGGTAAGCAAGTTAAAGAAGTTAACTGAATCCTTGAATTTGCTGATGTTGGTATCGGCAGTTGGATCTTCGAATTGCTTGAACAAGTTCTCAACGTTCATCCCTGGCAAACGACGAGCCACAAATTGCCAGTAGGTCATTTGAACCATGTTTTGTTCACCCATTTCAGGCAAAACGTTCTTGATGTAGTCGTTAAACAATTGGTTTGGACTAAACATGATGACGTCGCTTGAAGTCAGGTTGCCACGGTAACGGTACAAAAGAAAGGCAATTCTTTGCAAAATAGCACTAGTCTTACCAGAACCAGCTGCACCTTGAACAAACAACAAGTCAGCACTCGTATTTCTAATGATCTTGTTTTGTTCACGTTGAATCGTCGTTACAATCGACTTCATCTTCGTACTGGATTTTTCAGATAAAACAGACAAAAGCATTTGGTCGCCGATTGATTCGTTGGTGTCAAACATGTTGATGATCTTGCCGTCTTCAATCATGAATTGACGTTTCTTGGTCATATCAACGGTGATTTCGCCTTCTGGCGAATTATAAGTAACCTTGCCTAGTTTTCCATCATAATAAATTGAAGAAATAGGTGCACGCCAATCGTAAATCAAGAAATGATCATCTTTATCTGCAAAGGAACCTAAGCCAATATAGATGGTTTCAGGCTTTTCTTCGCCGTTTTCCTTGAAATCTACACGTGCAAAGTATGGCCGCTTCTCAAGGCGTTCTACCGTGTCGAGCTGCTTAGCTGAATGTTGCCAGGCATGTTCACGTTCACTTAATAATTGTTGCTGTTGGTGAATTGACAAGGCAGTTTCCATTGAAGTGGAATAGCCATCGTAGTCCAATTTCACATCGTCAAAAAAGTGTGAATTAAGCTCTCTTGCTTCGCCTTCAGCTGATTTGATAGATTTCTTTAAGGACTTTTCGCGTTCCTTGATTTGTTCCATGATGTTATCAAGGTGCTTTTGTTCAAGTTCTTTTTCATTATTTTCAGTTTTGGCTGTAGCCATTTAATCACCTTTCCCATAAAAATTTGCTATCTATTTTACCATAAATAGCGCTTTCATGATAGTTTTCATGCTCGTAACCAAAATATAAGTAAAAATCAGTGAAAATTTAAGTTCTAAAGATTATAATTTCAGCATTGGAGTTGAAAATAAAGTATGAGAACATTTTTTAGATTTATTCGAAATATTTTCTTGCTTGCTCTTCTCGCCTTTGGTGTTTGGACTTATAAAAATAATCCTGACTTCCAAATAGCAACCAATGATTCCTTAGTGACACTCAGCTATCGCATCAACCAGTTGCTCACGGCGGGAACGGCAACAGCACCCAAAAATGGCATTAATTCAAATACAAAAACTAATACCGATAAAACTGAAAATGATAATTCTTCTGAGACTCGTGTTTGGTCAAAGCCTGAAGCCAATGTCTATGTTGATATTAAAAACGACCTCCAGTTGCGTTCGGCCGCAATCGATGCGATGAACGCCTGGAACAGAACGGGTGCTTTCACTTTCTACCAAACTGATGATAAAAATCGCGCCCAGATCGTGATCAGCACGGTTGACGACAGCGATACCAATGCAGCCGGTGAAACGGCAACGACTTATAACCCATCAACGGGTCATTTGTTAAAAGCCGATGTACACTTGAACCGCTACTACTTGCAAAACGAGTGGTACGGCTACAGCAACAACCGCATCGTCAACACGGCTGAACACGAATTGGGCCACGCAATTGGTTTAAACCACACCAATTCCGTGTCAGTCATGTATCCTAAAGGTTCGATCTACACGATTCAACCACAAGATATTCAGAACGTCAGAAAAATTTATCATGAAAAATAATTAGCTTTATCTGCTCACCTTTTTTAAATAAAATAAAAGGTGAGTTTTTTTATTTTTATAAGGAGACAGAAATGAAGAGAATTTACGTCGTTCGACATGGTCAAACTTATATTAACCGTTACAACAAGATGCAAGGTTGGTGCGATACTCCATTAACTGAACCAGGCATTGAAGGTGCTGAAAAGGCCGGTGAAGCTTTAAAGGACGTCCCATTCGATATTGCTTTGTCTAGTGACTTAAAGAGAGCTAGCGATACCTGTGAAATCATCATGAAGCACAACGTCAACAAGTATGAATTGCAACACCTTGCTAGCCCATTCTTTAGAGAACAATTCTATGGCTACTTCGAAGGCCTCGATTCTGAAATGGCCTGGCGCATGATCGGTGGCAGCCACGGCTACGCAACTAGACAAGAACTATTTGCCCACGAAAGTATCGATACGATCAAGGACTGGATTAAGGATGCCGACCCATACCACGATGCAGAAAACGCTGAAGAATATTGGGCACGTCTTGATAAAGGTTTTAAGTTGATCAGCCAACTTGATGGTGCCGAAAATATTTTGCTTGTAACACACGGCTTTACTATTAGAAGTTTGTGGTACCGCTACGGTGATAACATCCCTCTTGTACCGGGTCCTAGAAACGCTTCAATCACCATTATGACAATGAGTGCCAAGGGCGAGATTAAGATCCCTAGCTGGAACAAGATGCATTTATAGCCAAAAAGAAAGCAGATTTCCAATTGGAAAACTGCTTTTTTATTTTTATCTATTTTTGCAAAACAAGGTTTTCATACAGTTTAACTGTAACGGCATAGTAGATGAAGTAGAGAACAATGAAGATTGAGAATGGTACCCAGAAGCCCATGTATGGATGTGGCAAAAGTGCTGTAAATAATCTGAGTCCAAACAAGACGTCGATCACACCGAGGATCCCAGGAAGAAGGAATAACACGCCAATTTCGTGTCTAATGGATTGCTTGAGCACCTTTCTTCTAGTACCAATCTTATAAAGCATTTCGTAGCGCATCTTGTCGCTGGCGGCGCCGCTCAAAACTTTGAACATCAATGTGGATGCGAGCATGGTGAGGAATGCGATTCCCAGGAAGAACCCCATGAATTCGAAACCACTGGTAAAACCCAAAATCATTTGGTATGAGAATGGTTTGGTTCGTGACAAAGCTTGAGCCATGGCTGGATTAGATGCCAGTTGCACCTTCTCCAATTTCATCAAAGTTAGGTAATCCTTAACAAAGTCTTTTACTGTAATTAAAGTAATAAACTTCTTTTGTCCTTGGATATTCTTTAACTGATTGGATGAAACTAATTTGACTGTCTTACCTAAAGTATTAGTTTGAATTCTCAAAACATTGCCAGCGTAACTGTCTTTCATAGTGAGTTCGCTAGTTTTAAACGTAACTGGTTTATAAATCGGGAAGTTATTACCGTTTTGTTTAAACTTAACGTCTCTTAATGGTGTCTTTTCAAATTCACTTTTATCGAAGTAAACGTCTTTTTTAGTTTCAACATAGTGATATGTCGATCTGGTTTTGATGTCTAATTTATCCACATTCTTTTGAACAGCCGGACTGTTTTCAATGATTGTTGCGTCATAGTATGTGCTTTTTACAGCTTGGTCATTCAAAGAGTTGAAGTTAAGACCAACAGTAATGGCACCAAGTGCTAATGCGAAAAGTAGTGAGATAACTGAAAGAATGCGGGTGTAATCGCGAATTCTGAATTTTAATTGACCTAGAGTGAAGATACGAATACCGCGGTAAGCGAAGTTCTTTCTTTTAAGTAGGAAATTAATAATGAGAGTGAAAAGAGAGTCGAAAGTGAAGTAGGTACCAGCAACAATAGTGATTAAAGCAGCTGGAATGATGAAGAAAATTGCGCTAGCTGGCATCCTCATGATGTAGTAACCAGCTGCTAAAAGTACAATACCTAAAATTGCCTCAAAAACTCTTAAACCATTTTTACGGCTAAGTTTAATTGGCTTTTGACTTTCGTGAAGCAAGTCAATGACTTTACTTCTAACGAGTTTATGCGCGTTTCTTAAAGCAGCAAGGAAGAAAATTGCGACAAAGAAGATCAAGGTCCAAATAATCGCACTAGGCAAAATTACTTGGAAGTGTGTAATTTTAAGACCAAGGTTAGCAATTAATAATTTAGAAATAAGTGCGGTTAAACCAAACCCAATAAAAATACCAAGTACGGCTGCAATAATTCCTGTAAGCAAAGTTTCACAGAAGATCAATAAACCGATCCTGGAACTCTTTGCCCCCAGCATCATAAACATGCCGTAGTCGTGCTGACGCATGCTCAGCAAAAACGAATTGGCGTAAACCAGATAAACAAATGTGATAATTGCGAGCAGGACAATACCAAAGCCGAAAATAAAGCTTAAGTAATTTCCCGGTGCGTTAACGTCGTGACTCATAAAACCGGGATTAATGGCCAAAGACAAGAACATGTAGAAAATCATGCTGGCTACAACTAGCCCTGAAAACAGCACCGTGTAGTCTTTTAACCGGCTTTTAATCCCAGTTAAGGATAGCTTCCAAATCATGCTTCTCACCTCCTATTCTTCGGTTCCTAAGTGAGCAATTAATTCATGGTAGAAATCAGTTCTGCTCTTGTTACCCTTTACCATTTGCTCACCGATCTTACCGTCTTTGATAAATAAAACATACTAATCTAGTGTTGGATGATTACTCGACGGAGTAGTCGTTCAACACTTTTTCTTTTACTATGTAAAGTGGAGATGAAGCCAATGCCGT
>NZ_LARO01000101.1:0-1409 GCF_000980505.1 Lactobacillus sp. N54.MGS-719 | reverse complement strand
ATCGTCCGTAATAATTTATGGATCGATGCGATAGCGGCCTTCTTGTGACTTGCAGTCTCAGAAGACCGTTTTCGTTTCTCGTAATAATCCGCAATATGAGAAGGGTTTCCCGCTTTCTTAGCCGACTGAATTTGGTTGATTGCCAAGTACAGCACCTTTCTGCCGATAGCTGTCCCACGCTTTGAAATTGACAGGTGGGCCGTGAGGTTGCCAGATTCATAAACTTGAGGGTCAACGCCAACGAAGGCATTTAATTGGCTAGGGTTGTTAAAACGTCTGATATCCCCAAGCTCACTAATGATTCTTAGAGCGGTATTTTCGCCGATGCCTGGAATGCTTGTGAGGATCTCCAGATCCCGCTTGGGAGCGAGCTTGGTCATCTCCTTTAAAGCTGTCTGGCACGCCTCTTCAGCGCTCAGAATATTGTTAATGGCCATTTCGAGGCCACGAATATGTGCACTGTCCTTTTTGACAGCTGGGCATGCGACTTTAGCCAAACGAATAAGACTTTGCATTATGTCGTTAGCGCGCTTTTTACCAATACCAGATAAGCCTTTTAAGAAGTCGATGATATCGGCTTCTTTTGTTTCTAATACGATATCAGGGTGTGGGAATCTGAGAACAATACTCCAGTAGTTTTTCCCTCTCGGGTTAACCATTAAGTGCTCAATCTCTGGGAAAGTGAGCTGAATGGCTTTGTGCAGTCTATTCCTGTTGGTTATCAGATCGTGCGAAGCCTGCTCATAGATGCGGTTATTGGCCATCAATTCTTGATATTCTTTGCTTTGAACGTAGGCCAGCCGTTGCGGGTGCTCAGACTGCAGCTTGGCAAGGTACAAGGCATCAAGCTTATCGGTCTTGTTCTGGTGCAGGTCATCCTTTGTCTTTCTTTTGGCTTCCAGCGGGTTCATCATGACATAGCGCAATTCGTGCATGTCCAAAAACGCCTGGAGTCTTCTGGAATAGACACCAGTTGCTTCAAAGATAATCTGCGGTTTAGTAACCTGCTTAAGGTCATCTAGCAACTGATTGAAGCCTACCATATCGTTGGAGATGGCATAGTCATCAACTTTTTGGCCATTGACCATAATGCATACGTTAGACTTCCGGCTGCTAACATCAATACCAAAAACAGTTTTCAATAAATCCATAAGAATAAACCTCCGCTTTACTTGGAGATGAGCTGCCTCCATCTAATCCAATCAGATCTAATTTTCTCAACAGGACTTTAACAGCCAACATACTTAGACGAGATTCACAATTGAATGGTGAAGCTGCCAGTTTTGTTTACGACATCATGTGTCCAAAGCAGTCACGGCATTGGCTTCATCTCCACTTTACATAGTAAAAGAAAAAGTGTTGAACGACTACTCCGTCGAGTAATCATCCAACACTAGATTAGTATGTTT
>NZ_LARO01000100.1:0-1418 GCF_000980505.1 Lactobacillus sp. N54.MGS-719 | reverse complement strand
CAGTTTTTTGCTACATTAGGTCGTCATTGTCTTTGAAAAGTTGCTTGGTTGCGGTGGCCATTCTTTCGGGGATGCCGTAGCTTTGCATGAAGGTCCCTGGTTCTTGAATGTAGTCACCATTTTTGCAGGAATAGTCGTAAATAATCTTAAGAGAAAATAGATCTGCTTCCTCTTCTTCTGAGTTTTGCCCTGAAAAACTAGGCCAATAGGCGATGCCTGAATCACCTAGCATTAAGTGACCAATTTCGTGGCCAATGATAAAAGGCAATTCATTAGGATTATGCCAATTAGTATTGATTACCATTTTATGAGCATTCTTAAATGAAAGTGCTGGGTCGTATGGCTCTCCTTTAACCAAGATGTATGAAAGACCGTGCTTAAAAGCATAATTGAGTAAGTACTCAATTAACTCTTCTTTGCCTAAGTTTCTCATTTCTTGTCTGCACGACCTTCCTTAATGTCATCTTCCATTAGTCCTCGAATCATATTGAGATATCTCTCAGGAACGTTGTAACCATGATATGAATAAGGCTTTTCTTCGTCTAGTGGAATAGAAGTTGGTTGTCCTTTTGTAGGTATAGGGGTAGGATCATCAGTTTTACCTTTTAGGTAATCGATTGAAGTATTTAGTACTTCAGCAACTGCCTCTAAGGCATCACCACCAGGCCTCTTATTTTTCCAATTATAGATAGAATTAGTACCTAACCCAGCCTTATCATTCACTTCACGTAAGTTCATTTTATGTTTTTTCGCTAATTCTTTAGTACGCTCTAATTCAATCATAGCAAGCATTCTCCGAATATTTCAAATTATTAAATAAGTATTTTTACTAAAAATGTGTTGACAATATTAGTTTATAGACGTAGTATAAGAACTGTCAACGAGATATGAAAGAAATAAGAAAAGAGCCTAGAAACACGTGTGTAAGTAAGAAAGGAATCATGTGCTTAAGGTTATTTCTTATACCATTATATTAGTATAAATACTAATATTAGTCAACGGATATTAGTATTAAGTTGATAAATTTTCTATAAAGAGGTGGTGCCAATGGCTGTGTAATAAAGAAAAAAGAGGTGAGGAAAGAATCATGGATATACATGATTACGTTGAATTAATAGCTCTAGCGTTTTGGGTTATTAGTGTTGTAAGTGTCGGTATCTTGAGTCATGTTCACTTTAAGAATAAACGACTGGAAAGATTGCGTATCGTTACAAGCAATCTAATGAAAAGCTACATCAACATGTATGACCAAGAGAATTTATCTGATGAAAAGAAGATCAATCGAGTTGGCAATGCAGTAGTTGATGGCTTGCAAGCTAAGGGCTTTAAGTTGAGTGAACAAGAAGTGCAGGACATTTTTGCGGAAGTTGCAAAGCAAATGAATGACTTGCATGAGACTCAGGATAAGTAGATTTTTT
>NZ_LARO01000025.1:0-30686 GCF_000980505.1 Lactobacillus sp. N54.MGS-719 | reverse complement strand
TCAGGTTCAGGACACCTTAGAATCCTACTTTGATTAAATAAATAATTAAAAAATCAATTTACGAGAAAGATCTATTTACACAAAAGATTTGACAGTTTCAGATGATGACCATAATAAAGAAGTAAAGTGTTTTAAATATATATAGTGTTATTTAAAATAAATTATATCTTGTTTCTGTGGAGGGAAACCATGACTACGATTTTGATTAATGACATCGTTCCCATACTAGTCATCATGCTATTAGGGTACGTATGTGGAAAGTTTACATTCTTTGACGACGATCAGCGTCAAGGTTTAAATAAACTAGTTTTAAATATTGCATTGCCTGCAGCTTTGTTTATTTCAATTGTCAAAGCTACGAGAAAAATGTTCGCACAAGACATAGTTTTGACATTGATCTCATTAGTAGGTGTTACAGGCTTATTCATGCTCAGCTATTATTTAGATAAGCTGATGTTTCATAGATCAACGCAAGAAGCTGCAGTTTGTGCGATGATTGCTGGCTCACCAACGATTGGTTTTTTAGGATTTGCCGTTCTTGATCCTATTTATGGCAATAATGCTACAACTAACTTAGTTATTGGGATTGTTTCTATTGTTGTTAATGCGGTTACTATTCCTTTAGGTTTGTCTTTAATTAATAGAGGACAAGCTGCTTTAAAGGAAAAGGCTAAGAAGAATAATGGTGGTACTGAGGTTGAAGTTGAGTTACCTCAAAAGGGTACTGCTGTTAAGAAGGTCAAGAAGGTTACTGTTCCTGACGACATACCTGTAAGTGACGAAGAAGCTAAAGCTCTTAGCGAAAAAGGAATTAAACGTGAAATTGATTTAGTTCATGCTGAATTCAAGGATCATGCTGGCGAAGACAATGGCAAGCATATGAATCCAACTTTGAAATCAGTTCTTGATGCGATTAAGAAGCCAGTTGCTGCTGCTCCACTTATCGCTGTTATCCTTGTTTTGATCGGAATTAGAGTTCCTAGTTCATGGGCTCCTACGTTTGATTTGATTGCTAAGGCTAATGCTGGTGTTGCTGTTTTAGCTGCCGGTTTAGCTTTATCAACTGTTAAATTCTCAATTGATAAAGAAGTTATCTGGAATACATTCTTCCGTTTGTTCTTAACTCCTGCAATTATTGTAGCTGCCGCATACTTATGTGGTATGGGATCAGACCCGCAGAAGATTTCAATGCTTTGTTTAGCAACCGGATTGCCACCTGCATTTTCAGGTATTATCATTTCTAGTCGTTACAACATTTATGTTAAGGAAGGTGCAAGTTCAGTTGCTGTTTCAACTGTCTTCTTTGCAGTAAGTTGTATTTTCTGGATTTGGGCATTACCACTAATCGCCGGTGTATTCCACTAATAAACGATAAAATAAAAAGCTTCGCGAGAAGCTTTTTTATTTTGCGTTATAAGTCTATTTTCTTTTGTTAAAATAATTAATAGAAAAGTATGTAATAAATGTAATTTAGTTGATAGTAGGTGTGGATGATGAAGACAATTGCCCTAGCCGCAAATTATGCATATATAAATAATATTGAAACGACGATTTTTGTCTTTTGCTGAAACTGCTGATCATGATAGCAAGTATGGCAATTATCAAATCTTCGCCAATGATGATCTTGATGGAATGGTCCAAAAGATTCTAGAAATTGTTAAGCAAGATAAAAATTAGATTATTTTGCATCTTTGATAGGGATGCAGCCTGCAATAAAAATTGCGATGCCGATGATTAACCAAAAATTATTTTTCATAAAATAGGCACAGTTAGCAAGTAAGATGCCAAGCAAAATAGTGGCCCAGTCGGTTAGTAAAAAGATTTTTGCTCTCGTTTTTAAGGGTGTCAAACTTTGGTAAATACTGATAGCAGCTTGAACGATTAAAAATAAAGCTAAAACAATCCAAACAGCATTTGAAACGATATTGCCAAAGGCGGTGTTGGAAACGATGCTGGCGATACTGATGAAGACAACGGTAATTCCGAGTAATAGGAAGACAATGTTGCGTAATTTGGTTAAAATACGTTCTTTTCGTTCTTGATCTGTCATATTTCTCTCCAATCTTTTTTGTACTATCTTACAGATTATTCTACAATTTGTAAATTTATCCTTGCTATCTCTTGCAATGCCTGCTATACTAAGTAATTGTAAATTCTACCTAAGACTCGGGTGGCATGACGCCTCAAAATCCCGCCGAGGCCAGAAGATAATGAAGATTTTTATGCTCCATGTCTTTCGGCATGGAGTTTTTGCTTTGAAAAGGCCTTATAGAATTTATCAATGCGATCATGGAGGTGAAATTAATTGAGTAAAGCTGCTATTGCTGAAAAGGAAAAGCTCGTTGATGCATTTGCTGAAGAACTTAAAGCTGCTAAGGCAATCTTGGTAATTAACTACCTTGGTTTAACTGTTGAAGAAGTTACTAATATGCGTAAGGATCTTCGTGATAACGATGTTAAGATGAAGGTTATCAAGAATACCTACTTGAGACGTGCTGCTGCTAAGGCTGGTATTGAAGGCCTTGACGATACTTTTGTAGGCCCAACTGCTGTTATCTACACTGATAACGCTGATGATATTACTGAACCTGCACGTATTGTTTCTAAGTACGAAGATGATTTCGACGTTATCGAAATCAAGGGTGGTATGCTTGAAGGTAAGTTGACTTCTAAGGATGAAATCAAAGAACTTGCTTCAATCCCAGGCCGCGAAGGGTTGCTTTCAATGCTTGTTTCTGTATTGCAAGCTCCTATCCGCGACTTCGCTTATGCTGTTAAGGCTGTTGCTGAATCAAAGGACGAAGACTCAGCTGAATAATAAACAATTGTATTTAATATCTAAATTCTAATTTTTCGGAGGATACTTAAATGGCTTTAGATACTGATAAGATTATTGAAGAATTAAAGGGTGCTTCAATTCTTGAATTGAACGACCTTGTAAAGGCTATTGAAGACGAATTTGACGTTACTGCTGCTGCTCCAGTTGCTGCTGCAGGTGCTGGTGACGCTGCTGCTGCTAAGTCAGAATTCGACGTTGAATTAACTGACGCAGGTCAAGAAAAGGTTAAGGTTATCAAGGAAATCCGTGACATCACTGGCAAGGGCTTACTTGATGCTAAGAAGTTGGTTGACGGTGCTCCAGTTATCGTTAAGGAAGGCGCTTCAGAAGACGATGCAAACAAGATCAAGGAACAACTTGAAGGCGTTGGCGCAACTGTAACCCTTAAATAATTAATGCCTTAGGGCAATTAAGAATAAGTTCTTCGCACATAGCGAAGGACTTATTTTTTTGTGTAATTTATTTTATGATGCAAGGTATAAATAAAAAATTAACGCCATATCAATGGGTAATGGCGATTTTATCCATTATTTCAATCTTTTTAATTTTATTAGATTTTGCGGCAGTAATTAGCATCGATCAACCTACGAGCAAATGGTTTTGGATAAATGCGGGTATCGTAGTCTATTTTGCAATTGATTATTTTTATCATTTAAGACAAGCAAAAGATAAAAAGGTTTTCTTTAAAACACATATCTATGATTTATTGAGCATTATTCCAATGGGACTGCTATTCGTTGGACTAAACGTCTTTAATTTGTCTGGATTAGTGTCGGACTTGCGATTATTACGTTTGATTCGACTGGCCGGTTTAATGGGAAAATTAAGGGAAATCTTTCATACCAACGGCTTACTTTACGTTATCTTTTTTACCATTACGTTTATTTTAGTTGGTGCTGAGGCCTTTGCGATTGCCGAACATGTGACACTGGATACGGCTTTTTGGTGGGTTGTTTCAACTGCTTCAACAGTCGGTTATGATGCAATTTTTGGTAAAACAATTCCGCCTCACAGTATTGTAGGGAAGTTCGTCACGTTGATAACAATGCTCTTGGGTATTGGTATTGTCGGTATGCTGACGTCATCCATTACGTCATATTTAATGCGGCGAACGAATGGAGCTCATACTCATGAGACGCATGATAATATTGAATTAATTCTGAAAAAGCTTGATGATATTGAAAAGCAAAATCAGGCCTTAACGGATCAAAATAAAAAGCTACAGGCCGAAATTGAAAATTTAAAGACCGAGCAAAATTCAAGTGAACTAAGTAAAATAAAAGATTGGTTTGAAAAAAGAAAGGATAATTAGATGAGCGAAGAAAAAAATCAAATGTACTTTGCGGCAGATCCTACGGCTAAGCATGATGAGCACGTTGTAGATTATCATGTAGATGATATTGATTTGAAATTTACCACTGATGCCGGCGTCTTTTCCAAAATGCGAATTGATTACGGTAGTGGCGTTTTAATCAAGACCATGAAGGACGTAACTTTTCCTAAAGAGGGTATTTTGGACGTAGGTACTGGCTATGGCCCAATTGGTTTGTTTGCAGCTAAGTTTTGGCCTGATCAAACAGTTGATATGGTTGATGTTAATGAGCGTGGACTTAATTTAGCTAGACAAAATGCCAAGAATAATCATATCTCTAATGTGGATATCTACACTTCTGATTGTTATGCACAGGTGGATAATGATAAAAAGTTTGGCTTAATATTAACAAATCCGCCGATTAGAGCCGGCAAAAAAGTCGTAAATGAGATTTTAATGGGTGCAAATGAGCATTTAGTGAGTGGTGGCGTTCTCTTAGTAGTAATCCAGAAAAAGCAGGGAGAACCTAGTGCCCGTAAGAATATGACTGCCATTTACGAAAATTGTGAAATTTTAACAAGAGATAAAGGCTATTATATCTTAAAATCAACTAAGAATTAAATAAATAAGAATTGCGTAAAAGCCTTATTAGATCAATATTAGAGTTTATAAAAATGCTTTCTTTTGGCGATTAGCCTCTCTATAATAAAGATATAAAGATAGAGAATATGTGAAGAGGTTAATTAGTCATGAAAAAAGTTTGGAAATATATCGTTGCTGTTTTAATTGTAATCGTTGGTGTATTTATGTTGGGTTGGATCTCAGGCGATAACGAAACTGCTGGCCCAGCAAGTATCGCTGCATTGTACCTTATTTTGTCAGGTATCTTCTTCTACCACAACTTTAGAAATCGCAACATCAGTACTTTATAATCAGTACTCACTAAAAGATTAAAGGACTAGTCAAAATGGCTAGTCCTTTTTTGGTAAAATAAAATGGAAAGAACTTAAATTGAATGTGAGTGAAAATAATGCTTTCTAGCGATGATAAACAGAAATACATGCAATTAGCCATAGCCCAGGCAAAAGAGGCTGAGAAGCAAGGAGAAGTTCCTATCGGAGCCGTAATAGTTGATCCTGATGGCAAGGTAATCGGCACTGGTTATAATAGGCGAGAATTAGATAAAGATGCCACCCAACATGCGGAGATGATTGCTATTAAAGAAGCATGTAAGAATTTAGGCATGTGGAGACTAATTGACTGTAGTTTATTCGTAACTTTAGAACCTTGTCCGATGTGCGCTGGTGCAATTATTAATTCGCGCATTAAGGATGTCTATTTTGGTGCGCTTGATCCTAAAGCAGGCGCCTGTGGATCAGTTGTGGATTTATTTACTGTGGAAAAATTTAACCACCATCCTCATGCAATTCGCGGTCTTTATCGTGATCAATGTGCCCAAATGTTAAAAGACTTCTTTAGAGCAATTCGGCAAAAACAAAAAGAAGCAAAACAAGCTCAAAAAGAAGAAAATAATTAACTTTTTGAGGCAATAAACTAGAAAAAAGTTCTAAAATACGTTATTATACTTTTTGGGCAATGTTTGACCTCTGAAGCGTGTCAGGACCGGAAGGTAGCAGCACTAAGGTCGTTCAGGCATGTGCCCTTTATTGGACATTAACAAGCTCTTAGCTCTTTTAGAGTTAGGAGCTTTTTTACTAGGGAAGAGAATTTATGGCTTATCAAGCACTATATCGAAAATGGCGGCCACGGACTTTTGATAGTGTGATTGGTCAAGAAGCAATTACCGATACGCTTAAAAATGCGATTATCCGAGGCAAAGTTTCTCATGCATTCTTGTTTGCGGGACCTCGTGGTACTGGTAAGACCTCTTGTGCCAAGATATTTGCGAAAGCATTAAACTGTACTCATCTTCAAGATGGTGAACCATGCAATAAATGCGCCAATTGTATTGCGGCAGATCAAGGATCAATGCCTGATATTATGGAAATCGATGCGGCTTCCAACAACGGTGTTGATGAAATCCGTGAAATTCGTGATAAGGTAAAGTACGCTCCAACAGAAGGAAAGTACAAAGTTTACATCATCGACGAAGTTCATATGCTCTCAATGGGTGCTTTTAACGCATTGCTTAAAACGCTAGAAGAGCCACCAGAGCATGTCGTTTTCATTTTGGCAACGACAGAATTGCAAAAAGTACCAGCTACGATCATTTCTAGAACGCAGCGCTACAATTTTAAACGAATTTCCAAGGCTGATCTTGAAAAGAGAATGAAGTATATTCTCGATCAAGAAAATATTAAATACGAAGATAAGGCAATTGCGGTCATCGCACAGGTAGCTGATGGTGGGATGCGTGATGCGCTCAGCATTTTGGACCAGCTGCTTAGTTATGAAAAAGAAAGCGTCAATTATGAAGATGCTTTGCAGATTACTGGTTTTGCTGATCGTAAAAATGTCGAACAAATTTTGCTTAAATTATTAAGTAAAGATGCACCCGCTGCTTTGAAGCTAGCTCAAGAAGAATTAGATAAGGGTGCTAGCTCCAAGAACATCTTGGATGAATTAGTCGATATGGCCACCAAGAGCTTGATGATCATCAAAACAGGCGATGACGATAAAAATATGTTTTTATCGGAAGACTTTATCGCTAAAATAAAAGATGTACCTACTTCAACATATTATCGTTTGATTACTTTGGCTAATAAGGCATTGAACGATTTGCGCTATACTAACCAGCAACAAATTCCATTGGAAGTATTCTTGGTAGAGGCTACTACAAGTGAATCGAAACAAGTAGCAGCATCAACATCTGCACTTGTAGCTAAGACTGCACCAGTACCACAACAAGGTAGTACGGACATTTCTGCGGAACTCGCCGCTTTAAAGAATCAAGTGGTTGAATTAACGCAAAAAGTTCAACAGCTTTCCAAGAGACCATCTTTTGCAAAAGATCAGGTTTTTCAATTGGATACGGCGATTCCAAAATCAGTGCCTAAGGCGAAGGCCAAGCCGGCTGAACCAGTTAAGAAAAAGCCAGTCAAAAATATCAAAAAAACTACAGCAGAAAATCGCAAACAGGTTTATCATGTTCTTGAAAACGCCACTAGAGATAATTTAAATACCATCAAAAATGTGTGGCCTGATTTGCAATCTGTCTTGGCAGTTTCTGAAAGAGCATTGCTTGATGTACTTGAACCAGTGGCAGCTAGTCCTGATCAAGTAGTCATGAAATGCAAGTATACTTTGTGGTTTGAAAATGCTAGTTCAGATAGTGATTTGCTGGAAAAATTAACGAGTTATATCGAAAAGTTTGCTAAACATTATTATGGTATCGTTTTAGTCCCAGATAGTGATTGGCTGGCAGTAAGAAAAGAATTCGTTGAAAGTCACAAGGCTGAATTATTAGCTAAGAAAAAGCAACAAATCGAAGATAAAGAAGAAGCAGACTCCAAAGAAGATACCGAAGTAATTGATAAAGCTAAGGATCTATTCGGGGATGCAGTAACCATTAAAGATTAAGGAGATAAAAACAATGAGTAGAAGACCTAATTTCGGCGGTATGGGCGGTATGAACATGCAACAAATGATGAAGCAAGCTAAGAAGTTGCAAGCTCAAATGGCAGAAGAACAAGAAAACATTACTGCCCAAGAATTTACCGGTAAGTCAGCAGATGATATGGTAGTTGCTACATTTACTGGTGACCGTAAGCTTAAAGACCTCAAGATCGATAAAGAAGCAATCGATCCAGACGATCCTGATATGTTGCAAGATTTAGTAATCGATGCGGTTAACAAAGGCTTAGCTCAAATCGATGAAGCAACCCAAGCAAGTTTAGGCAAATACACGAAAGGCTTGATGTAATTGCAATATCCATTACCAATAGCTCATTTAATTGATGCTTATATGAAACTTCCAGGCATTGGTGAAAAGACCGCCACTAGATTGGCTTTTTACACAATGGATATGCCGCAAGAAGATGTGGAAGATTTTGCTAGAGCATTAATTCAAGTGAAAAAAGATATCCATCAATGTCCAATTTGTGGCAATATTACCGAAAAAGATATCTGTGATATTTGTTCTAACCCTAATCGTGATCAAACAACGATTATGGTGGTTGAACAGCCTAAAGATGTAATGTCTTTTGAAGAGATGGGTGAATACAGCGGTTTGTATCATGTGCTTCACGGCGTATTATCACCAATGGATGGAATTGGTCCAGAAGAAATCAACATTAAATCTTTAATTACTCGTTTGCAAAAGCATGACGAAGTTAAAGAAGTGATTTTAGCTCTTAATTCGACTCCTGAGGGTGAATCAACCGCAATGTACATCAGCAAATTGATCAAACCAGCTGGTATTAAAGTTACTCGCTTAGCTGCAGGTTTATCTGTAGGTAGCGATATTGAATATGCCAATTCAATTACTTTGAAACGGGCAGTACAAGGAAGAACGACTCTATAATGGCTAGAAAAAAAGATAAAATCAAAGAACTCGGCGATCAAAAATTAGTAGCCGAGATTGAAAAATTACAAAATCAAATTGCGTTAGAGCAAGATTTAGATCAAACTACTTTGGATTTATCTGATGATAATTATATCCAAGGCAAAATTTTAAGAGCCAAGTATACTTTTTTGTATAATGAAGCTCGTCATCGAGGCACAAGATTTAGTGGTATCACTAACGCGATTACTCAATAAAATTAGTTCCAATTTTGGGGCTTTTTTATTTTGCCTAATAAAAAACTACAAGGACTGTTAATCTCTGTGAAACTTCTGTAAAATAGACCTATGGAGGATTTTATGACAGGTTATTTTGTTAGTTTCGAAGGCCCAGATGGCGCAGGAAAAAGTACAGTTTTAAAGGAAGTATTGGCTAAAATAGGTTCTCAGCTTAAACCACAATATCTTGTGACGCGTGAACCCGGTGGATCAAAGATCGCAGAAAAGATTCGTGATATTATTTTGGATCCGGCCAATGATAAAATGGATGCCAAAACTGAAGCACTTTTATATGCTGCAGCGAGAAGTCAACACGTAGAAGAAATTATCAAGCCAGCACTTGAAGCAGGCAAGATTGTTTTTTCAGATCGCTTTGTGGATAGTTCTTTAGCTTATCAAGGCGAAGGCCGTGATTTAGGTATTAAAGAAGTAAAGCAGATCAATGATTTTGCTACAAATAAGTTGGATCCAGATTTGACTTTCTTTATCGATGTCGCTCCTGAAATTGGTCTTAGCCGAATTCAAAAACTCCGTCCAGGCCAAGAGGATCGCTTAGAGCAAGAAAATTTATCTTTCCACACAAAAGTCTACCAAGGCTTTTTGAAGGTAAGGGCTATGTATCCTGAACGCTTTGTGACGATCGATGGAACTCAACCGATTGACCAAGTTGTAGATCAAGTAATTGCCACACTAAAACAGCGAATGCCAGAGATATTTTAAGGACTGATTAAATGAAATTAGTAATCGCTATTGTTCAAAGAGAAGATTCAAATAATTTACAAAGAGCATTTGTTCAAAATGATTTTCGCGCTACTAAATTAGCAACTTCAGGTGGTTTTCTAAGTCAAGGAAATACGACCTTTTTAATTGGTTGTGAAGATGAAAAAGTAGACGATGTTTTGAAGATAATTAAGCAAGAGTCTCGGGCAAGAGAAGAGATTGCAACACCACACATGCTTTCTACTGGATATGAAATTACCCAACCATTGAGGATTACAGTTGGTGGTGCAACTTGTTTTGTTGTCCCAGTTGATGAGTTTAAGCGATTCTAATGATTGATATTACAAATGTGGGTACGAAGCAAACCCAATTCTTACGTTGCGCATATGAGCAGAAGAGGTTAGCTCATAGTTATCTTTTTGTTGATAGTGATGAAAATCGTGCACTTAACACAGCTTATTGGCTAGCATGTTTATTTAACTGCACTGGTAAAAATAAGCCTGATGGTACTTGTCAAAACTGCAGACAAATATTATCAGGCAACCATCCGGATGTTTTACTTGTCGGACCTGAAGGTAAGCAAACTTTGGGGATTGATCAGGTAAGACCACTTAAAGAAGAACTTGCTAAGAGTCCGGTCGAAAGCAGCAGACGCTTCTTCTTTATTAATGAAGCACAAAAATTAACTTTATCCGCTGCTAATGGTTTACTTAATCTGTTGGAAGAGCCGATTGCACCGGTGGTCACGATTTTGATTACTAATAATAGCGATCAGATTTTACCGACAATTCGCTCAAGAACACAGATCATCAATTTTGATAACGGTGAAAAACCTGATGGCAAAACTGCAGTACTGCTTGAGAATGGTTTTTCTAAAGATGAAATTGATGAATTAGGCAATCTGGAAAAAAGAGACCAGGAGATCAAATATTTTTATCAAGAAATGCTTGAACATAACAGTTTGGCATTAGTTAGCGCGCATAAATTATCCGAAAATGCTAAGCTGGTATCAGAGCAACGTTACATTTTAGTTAGGTTAAAGCTGCTGGCAGAACATGATTTAAATGATCCGCGAAAGATGGGAATGGCTGCACAGATGCTCAAAAACTTAATTGAGGTAGATAAAATGCGGTTGAGCAATGTTAGTTTACGTAATTCGTTAGATTATCTTGCCTTAGAATGGAAGTAGGTGTTTTAAGTTGGATCCATATTCAAAATTAAAAAAGGTAAAAGAAACTACAGAAAATATGGCTAAGACTATTGCTAGTCTTGAAAATGATATTTTAGACACTTTGAAAGAAAATACTGAGCTAAAAGTTGAAAATCAACTGTTGCACGAAAAGTTAGACAAACTAACCGCAAATCAAGCAGCACCTGAAACTAAAACGCAAAGTGGATTAGAATCACTGAAGAAGATTTATGATTCAGGCTATCATATCTGCAATATGTATTATGGTTCTCACCGTGATCCTAGTGCAGACTGTATGTTTTGTCTTGATATCTTAGACAATTTTGGCGAAAAAAAGGGTATTAAAAAGGACGGTAGATAAATGAAACGTCAAAGCAGTTATGCCAAAGATGAAGGAAAACTTTATTTAGTACCTACACCAATTGGTAATTTGAAAGATATTACTATTCGAGCAAAAAAGGTATTAACTGATGCCGATTATATTGCTGCAGAAGATACGAGAACGAGTGGCATTTTGCTAGAAAAAATTGGTGTCCACAATAAGATGATCTCATTTCACAAATATAATTCTAAAGAACGTGCTCCTGAATTAATCAAGTTGATGAAGGATGGGGCCGTAATTGCGGAAATTAGTGATGCGGGGATGCCGGTAATTTCTGATCCAGGCTATATTTTGGTTCAAGAATGTATCAAAAATAATATTCCAGTAGTACCTCTTCCAGGTCCATCTGCCTTTGCGACAGCTTTGATTGCTTCAGGCTTTGATGCTCAGCCATTTACTTACTACGGCTTTTTACCAAGAAAATCATCCGAACAAAAGCCATACTTTAAACAAATGGAAGAAGCTAAGGCTACCTCAATCTTTTATGAAGCACCTCACCGTTTAGCTAAAACCTTAAAGAATTTAAGCACTGTTTTACCAGCGGATCGACAAATTGTGGCGGCACGAGAATTAACTAAAATTCACGAAGAATTTATTCGTGGCACGGTTAAAGAAGTAACTGAGTATTTCAGTGAAAATGCACCACGAGGCGAATTCGTTATCTTGATTTCACCAAATACTGAAGCACCTAAACAATTATCTTGGCCAGAATTGATTGATTTAGTAAACGATTTGGTAGACAAAGGCGAATCCAAAAAAGATGCGATTAAGCAAGTTGCCAAGGAGTACAGTGTTTCTAAGAATGAATTGTATGACCAATATCATCAAAGGTAATTACTAATGAAATATACTGAAGACTATCAAATCGAATTTAAAGATTGTGATGAAAATCGTCGCTTGAAGATACCGGCCTTAGTAGATCTCTTAATGCAGACTTCAGAACACCAATTAGATCAAGGTGGTGCCGGTACAGACGATTTATTAAAGCGCGGATTAGGCTGGGTAGTTACGCAATACCGCTTTGATATTAACCAATTGCCTAAGCCCAAAGACAAGGTCAAATTGAGTACGATAGCTAGCGGCTATAATTGCTTTTTTGAATATCGTGATTTTGGCGTAGACGATGAAGCAGGTAATTCGTTAGTTGATGTAAAGAGCCAATGGGTGATGCTAGATTTGAAGAAGCGTCACATGGTTCCTGCTGATTTAAAAATGATGGAAGATTGGGGGGCGCCGCTACTTAAAAAGATGCCCCGTTTTCCTCGCCTGCGACCACAAGAAGAATACGATCATGAGCGAGTATACCGTGCGCGTTACGATGATTTAGACACTAACCATCATGTAACTAACAGTCATTACTTCAGTTGGTTTATTGATATGCTGGACCGTGATTTTTTGAAAGATCATGAAATTAGTGCCATTGATATTAAATTTGATAAAGAAGTACATTATGGAAAAAATGTGCATTCTTGCATGACTTTAGTTCAGGATGATGATATTACCTCATATCATGCCATCAAGACTGATGATGGAACTGAGCAAGCAGTTTGTGAATTAAAATGGCGTAAGATATAATAAATAAAAACATGACACTTGGGTCATGCTTTTTTTGTCGAGGGAGGACAGCAAATGAGTGTTAAGAAAATTTTACGAACTAATTTACAACAAATGATCTTTTTAGGGATCGTTGTGGCAATGAAAATTATCCTTGGACAATTTTCAATTGGACCAACTACTGTTAAGGTAGGCCTAGGTTTTATTGGGAGTGTATTACTAGGCTACTTTTTTGGCCCAGTTTGGGGAACTATTGGAGGCGGAATTAGCGACTTAGTTAGTTCAGCAATTTTTGGTAATCAAGGTGGCTTCTTTATTGGTTTTACTCTAACCGCTATGGCTGGCCCATTGATTTATGCTTTGTTTTTGTATGATAAGCCAGTTAAAATTTGGCGGATAATCGCTTCAACCATTTTGGTTACACTTATCGTAAACATTGGCATGAATACATTATGGCTGCACATTATGTACAATCTAGATTTTAAAGCGGCTTTGATTCAGCGCTTACCTAAAGAAACGATCGTACCATGGATTCAAATGGTAGTAATCTACTTTGTATTGCAAGCTGTTTCTCGTGTTAAAATAAAAAAGTGATTTAAAGCGGAAAGAGAATAATAGTAATGAAAATCTTAAGTGTTTCTACAGCTACTAATCATTTGAGCGTAGCTTTAAATGAAGATCAACAAGTAATTGTTGAAAAAAATGAACGAGATGAACGCAATCACAGTGAACATCTTGATCCATTAATTGACGAAATTTTAAAAGAAAACAAATTAACTTTAAAAGATATTGATCGCTTTGCAGTCGCAATTGGACCTGGTTCATATACTGGATTAAGAATTGGGATTACAACTGTTAAGATGTTTGCCAGCATTTTAGATAAAGAAGTAGTTGGCATTTCAACTTTGCAAGCTTTGGCTAAGGGTGTTGCTGGGGATGCACTCGTCATCGCTGGTCTTGATGCGAGAAACGATAACTACTTTGCTGGTGGTTACAAGAGCGGTGATATTCCAGAAAATGTAATTCCAGATGGTCACTACAACATTGATGCTTTAATTAAGGCTATTCAAGAATATGCCGCTGAAAATGAAGTAAAGAAGATCGTATTCGTAGGATCAGGTCTTGAAAAGCAAGATGAAAAGATCAAGGCTTTAAATATTCCTTATGAATACGGTGATGATGATCAAAATGTAATTCATGCCGGTTTAATTGGCAAGTTAGCTGTTTCAGCTACTCCAATTGATCCTGACAAGTTATTGCCACGCTACTTACGCAGAACTCAAGCGGAAGTTGATTGGCATAAGAAAACAGGCAAACCATTCGAGCCTGACAGTCATTATGTTGAAGAAGTTTAATCAATTTTTCCATCCACAAATTAATCAAATTGATATGAGTTTTACGCCATTTATGGCAAACGTGAATGGTAATATTTTGCAGATAATGCAAGCAACAGATGATAATATTCCTGATTTATTGGTTTTGGAAGAACAAGTATATTCGGGTCGAACACCTTGGAATAAATTCTCTTTTGAAACTGAATTAAGAAAAAGACGCAATTCTCTTTATTTAGTTGTTTATCAAGCGTCTACTTTGGTTGCCTTTATCGGGGCACGCTTTAGTCCTGAAGAAACTCATATTACTAATATTGCAGTTGCACCAGCTTATCAACACCAACACATTGGTCGCTATTTAATGCAAATGATGATCGATCGTGCTCGTGAAAATGATAGTGATAGTGTAACTTTAGAGGTTAAAATCGATAATGAAATTGCTCAAAGATTGTATCAATCATTAGGTTTTAAAGGGAATTTTATTCGTAAAGATTATTATCAAGATACGCATACTGATGCCATAAATATGGTGTTATGGTTGAAGCCACATCAGATTAAAAGAAAGAAGTTTACGTTTTGAGTGAAAAGAAAGATGTTCGCATTTTAGCTTACGAAAGTTCATGTGATGAAACTTCCACTGCCGTGATCAAAAATGGACGTGACATTGAGAGTTTGATCGTCGCAACCCAAATCAAAAGTCACCAACGTTTTGGCGGGGTAGTGCCAGAAGTTGCCAGTCGTCACCATATTGAAGTAATTAGCCAAATTACTAAAGAAGCTTTAAGTGAAGCAAATTGTACTTGGAAAGATATCGATGCAATTGCCGTAACTTATGGTCCAGGCTTAGTTGGTGCACTTTTAATTGGTGTTAGTGCAGCTAAGGCTGCTTCAATGGCTACCGGTATTCCTTTAATCGGTGTTGACCACATTATGGGTCACATTATGGCTGCTCAATTGAAGGATGAGATCGAATACCCAGCCCTTGCTTTGCAAGTATCTGGTGGACATACCGAAATTGTTTTATTGAAAGATCCAGTTCACTTTGAGATTATCGGTGATACTCGTGATGACGCTGCTGGTGAAGCTTACGATAAGATTGGTCGTGTTCTTGGCGTAAATTACCCAGCTGGTAAGACAATTGATGCATGGGCACATGAAGGTAAGGATACCTTTAACTTCCCACGTGCAATGATGGAAGACGATGACTATGACTTCTCATTCTCAGGTCTTAAATCTGCCTTTATTAATACTTGTCACCATGCAGATCAAATTCATGAAAAATTGAACAAGTATGATTTAGCAGCTAGTTTCCAAGCTGCAGTTATTGATGTTCTTGCTCACAAGACGATCCGTGCAATTAAGCAATACAAGCCTAAGACCTTCATCATGGGTGGTGGGGTTGCCGCAAACCATGGTTTACGTGACCGCATGAGTGCTGAAATTGCTAAGTTGCCTAAGCAAGATCAACCTAAGGTTATTTTGCCAGACATCAAGCTTTGTGGTGATAATGCCGCAATGATTGGTGCAGCCGCATATAACCTTTACAATGATGGTCAATTTGCGGATCTTACATTGAATGCAGATCCATCATTGGAATTGCCATATGCTAAGAGCATGTTAAATTAAAACAGATAAAACAAATAAAAGACCTAGGATATTTCCTAGGTCTTTTAGTATGTAAACTATTTTATTCAAATTCTTTTCTGATTTTAGCGCCGTCTTCATCCAATTTTGGTGAATCTTTTTGTAAACCATATGAATTCCAAGTACTGTATTTCATTGGAGAGCCCAATACTTCGTTACCATCAGGCAATGTTTTGACCATGCCACGCGTAATAATTTGATCTAAACGGCGAGTTTTATCAACGTTTAAAACCAATCCGGCAGGTACGCCAGCATCATGCAGGATCTTATCCCATTCAGCAGCATCTTTAGTCTTGAGGACACTTTGCATTGCATCCTTAACTTTTTGCCAGTTTTTTTCGCGTAAGTCGTTAGTTTTGAAGTCTTTTTGCTCAACCCATTCATCGTGGCCTAAGGCATGTGATAACAGACTCCATAAATGATCGTTACCACAACAGATGGCAATAGGCTGATCTTTACAGTCAAAGGTATCGAATGGATACATATCTGGGTGGCGATTGCCGATACGATGTGGCATCTTGTGTGGCCCTAATGCGATCATTAAATCCTGAACCATTAAGGAGAAGGTAGAGTCAAGCATTGAAACGTCAACAGTAGTTCCTTTACCAGTACGATCACGAGCAACTAAGGCCGTCATAATGGCGCTATAGCCCATAATACCGGCCACTACATCAGACACTGAAGTACCGACTCTAGTTGGTTTGCCTTCGGGCGTACCAGTTGCATCCATTAAGCCTGAAACAGCTTGAATAATCGTATCGTAAGCCGCTTGTTTAGACCAAGGACCATATTGACCAAAACCAGAAATAGAGGCAAAGATCAATTTGGGATATTTTTTGACCATTTCTTCAGGGCCAAATCCTAGACGCTTCATAACGCCAGGACGGAAGTTTTCAACTACAACATCTGCTTTAGCAATCATTTTTTCGGCTAATGCATGGTCTTTAGGATCTTTTAAATCTAAAGCAATGGATTCTTTACCCGCATTGCAGATTCTAAAGTATTCACTAGAACCATCAGCGATGTATGGTCCCATATGACGCGTATCGTCACCAGTTTTTCGTTCAATATGAATTACCCGTGCACCTGCATCTGCTAACATTCTGGTACAGGTTGGGCCTGATAAAACGTGGGTAAAATCGACGACTAAAATACCGCTTAAGGGGTAGGGCTTATCTTTATCTAAGTGAACATTTTTAGTTTCTAATTCACTGTAATTAGGTTCGGTCATTATGACACACTTTCTATGTAAAAGAAAAAAGCTGTCCAGATTTTGAACAGCTTTTTTCGGTAAATTAATTATTCACCTTTGATAACTTCAGTGCGCGGGTTCTTAGGACCTTTAGCCTTAGAAATTACGCCTTCTTCAGTTAACTTTTCGATTTGATCTGGATCGTAACCAAGTGAAGATAAGATTTCTTTGTTGTTTTCACCAAGGTCTGGAGCGCGTTTGTAATCAGGCTTGTAGTTAGAAAGAGTAAATGGTAAACCAATAGTCTTGAATTTGCCACGATTGCCACCTTGATCAATAGTGACAATTGTACCATCTGAGTTCAAGTCTGGATCATTTTCAAGTTCGTGCCAGTCAAGAACAGGACCTACAGGAACACCAGCAGCACCAAGCTTCTTAGTTAATTCGTACTTGTCGTATTGCTTAGTGTAGCTTTCAATTAATGGGTAAATTTCTTCCTTGTGTAATTGACGGTTTTGCCAGCCATCAAAGCGAGGATCAGTAATCCATTCTGGGTGACCCATAGTGTTGGCAATTGCTGCCCAGCTCTTATCGCTGTTTTGAATAACGATGTAAACATAAGCGTTAGGATCAGTTTCCCAGCCTTTAGCCTTGTAAGTCCAACCAATAACTTGACCACCTTCAGTGTTCTCAGCACGAGGAATAGCCTTGCCCCATTTCCAGTTAGGGTAAACAGCGTAGTGAGGTAAAGCACCCAAGTTGTCTAACATGATTTGGTCACGTAACTTGATACGGCAAAGGTTCAATACAGCATCTTGCATTGATTGGTATACGAAAGTACCTTCACCGGTGTGTTCACGTTGAAGAAGGGCAGCTAAAATACCGATTGTTAAGTGCATTCCTGAGTTGGAATCACCTAAAGCAGCTGCTGATTGAGTAGGTACATTGTTTTCACCCTTGTTCCAACCAGTAGCAGAAGCAGCACCACCAGCAGATTGAGCAACTGGTTCAAATGCCTTAACATTTTCAAAACGTGAGCCTTTGTTAAAGCCCTTCAATGAAGCATAGATCAACTTGGGGTTCATTGCATGCAATTTTTCCCAACCAAAGCCATTACGTTCGGCAGAACCAGGAGCGATGTTTTCAACAAAGACATCGGCCTTCTTGATTAAGTCGTACATAATCTTTTTACCTTCGTCAGTCTTGATATTCAAAGTCAATGACTTCTTGTTAGCATTTAATTGCAAGTAGTAAAGACTCCATGAATCTTGAATATCAAGCAATTCATTTCTAGTTGGGTCACCAGTGTTGGTACGTTCAACCTTGATAACGTCAGCACCGAGCCATGCTAAAAGTTGAGTACATGAAGGACCAGATTGTACTTGAGTCCAGTCAACAACCTTAATACCTTTTAAAGGTGCATATTTATTTTCTTCAGATTCTTCAGCCATTATTTATTCTCCTTTTCTTCAGATTCTTCAGCCATTATTTATTTTCCTTTTCTTCAAGAGAACTTAAGTCCAACTTTGGGTTTAAGTTGCCAATGTGACCTGATTCTTTACCCATTGATGCTGGGATTTGAGCATCAATAATTGTTGGGTTGCCTGATTCGTATGCTTTTTCGAGGGCATCTTTCATTTCAGTGTAGTTATTTACACGGTAACTGTCACCGCCAAATGCCTTAGCAATGTCACCATAGTGAGCGTCGTGATCCAAGACGGTTGGGCCTGGTTGGTCAGGAACAACGTTAACATCACCGTTGTAAATACCACCGTTGTTAACAACAACGACAATAACAGGTAAGTGGTAACGGCAGATAGTTTCCATTTCCATACCGTCAAAACCAAAGGCTGAGTCACCTTCAAGGGCGATAACTGGCTTGCCAGTTTCAACGGCTGTAGCGATGGCGTAACCCATGCCGACACCCATAACACCCCAAGTACCAGTGTCAAGACGGTGACGAGGTTTTTGCATGCTGATTAAGTTACGACCAATGTCCAAGGTGTTAGCACCTTCACTTACTATATAAGTATCTGGATGTTTTTGAAGAAGGTCATTAATAGGTTCGATTGCACTGTAGAAACCTAAAGTTGGCTTAGCTTCTGAAGCAGAGATTCTCTTAGCAAATTTAGTGTTGTTCTTTTCACTTTCGGTCTTAATTTGATCAAGCCAATCTTGCGGTGCCTTGAAACCAGCGTCAATAACAGCAGAATTGAATTTTTGCATTACTGACTTAATGTCACCTTGTAATGGAGCATCAATCTTTCTGTTGGAATCAAATTCAGTTGCATCAATATCAACTTGAATGAATTTAGCATCTGGGCTGAATAATGGTGAACCACCATTTGAAAGCATCCAGTTAAGACGAGCGCCAACCAGAAGAACAACGTCGGCTTGACCAAGTGTAAATGAACGAGCGGAGGCAGCAGATGCTGGTGAGTCGTCTGGAACAACACCCTTAGCCATTGACATTGGTAAGAATGGAATGTTGGTCTTAGCAACTAATTCTCTGATTTCATCTTCAGCTTGAGCATATGCGGCACCTTTACCAAGAAGAAGTACAGGGTGCTTAGCATTATTTAATAATTCAACGGCACGGTTAATTGCTTCGTCTGATGGTAATTGCTTTGGTGCTGGATCTACTACTTTGTAGATGTTGGCATCTGACTTTTGTGCAACAGTGTCGCTAACAGTTGCTGCAGGAAGGTCCAAATAAACACCACCTGGACGGCCACTAACTGCTGTTCTAACAGCACGAGCAACGGCTAAGCCCATATCTTCTGCACGATCAACACGGTAAGCTGCTTTACAGAATGGTTTAGCAACGTTGTATTGATCAAGACCTTCGTAATCTCCACGATCAAGGTCGATAATGTGACGATCAGATGAACCTGAGATCATAATTAATGGGAAGCAGTTCTTAGTAGCTTGTGCTAAAGCTGTTAAACCATTTAAAAATCCAGGAGCGGATACAGTTAAAGCTACACCAGGTTTACCTGTAATAAAACCAGCAGCAGCTGCTGCATCTACGGCTGAGTCTTCACGTCTAAATCCATAAAATTTCATACCCTTTAGTTCAGCTAAACGGGCAAAATCGGTAACTGGAATACCTACAACACCATACATATTGTTTAATCCATTGGCTTGTAAAGCATCGATTAAAAGTGCTGCACCAGTGAGTGATGTATTATCAACCATGATAAATTCTTCTTTCTAAAATAAAAAATCCTTATAACTTCACATTCAAGATCAAGATACACCTCTTAAAAATAAGATACAAGCAATTATAAGAATAAACCACGTTATTTATAATACATGTATAATAAGGCGAAAAAGCCACTATAACTATTTAGTTATAGTGGCTGTCTTTTATTCAAAGTTATCTAGTTCTTCGATAGCCTTTTCCCAGTTGTTGTTAGCAGTATCTAGTTGCTTTTGAATCTCGTCTAATTGTTCTTGAAGAGGTCCCAATTTGTCAAAGTTAGAAGCAATCTCTGGGTTAGCCATTTCGTTTTGAATATCTTTTTCTTTAGCTTCTAAGTCTTCGATTTCTTTTTCCGCTTTATCGATTGCTCGTTGCAATTTTCTCTTTTGCGAATCACGCTGTTTTTGTTCCTGGTAAGAAAGCTTTTGTTCACTAACTGCCTTTACAGGTTCCGCATCTTCAGTTGCGCTAGCTGTGGCATTAGCTTGCTTTGCTTTTTCATCAAGGTAGTAAGAATAGTTACCATTATAAATCTTGGCATGACCATCTCTAACTGAAACGATCTTATTGGCAAGTTGGTTAATGAAGTAACGGTCGTGGGATACAAAGAGCAAAGTACCATCAAAGTCCTTCAATGCTTTTTCAAGCACTTCTTTAGCTTCAATATCCAAGTGGTTGGTTGGTTCGTCCATTAGTAAGAAATTGTCATGTTCAAGTGACAAGACAGTTAAAGTTAAACGCGCCTTTTGACCACCAGATAATTGTCCAACTGTTTTATCGATATCTTTAGCCGTAAATAAGAAACTGGCCAAAATTGAACGAACGTCACGTTCTGGCATAGTCTTATGACGATCCCAAACGGTGTCCAAAACAGTCTTAGATGGATCGAGTCCTTGCAATTCCTGGTCGTAGTAACCAATGTCTAACGAAGCACCATACTTGATTGAACCGCCTTTTGGCTTCAGCTGCTTCATAATTGTCTTCAGTAAAGTAGATTTGCCGATTCCGTTAGGACCGATGACGGCGACACGATCACCTTTGTTTACTTGGAAGGAGATGTCACTCACCATCGTTTTTTCAGGATAGCCAATAGTTAAATCATTAAAGATTAAAACTTCCTTACCAGATGGACGCTCGCTACTAAAGTGAATACGCACCTTGTTCTTATGCTTAGGCGGCTTGATGCGATCGATCTTTTCTAGCTTCTTGCGGCGACTTTGTGCTCTCTTAGTAGTTGTGGCACGAACCAAGTTTTTTTGAATGAACTCTTCATCTTTCTTGATTTCAGCTTGTTGTTTTTCGTAAGCAGCTTCCTGATCTTTATCACGTTGTTCACGCTGCATTACGTAGGCAGAATAATTACCTTTAAAAGTAGTCAGCTTACCAAATTGCAACTCAAAAATTTGTGTTGCCAAATGATCCAAAAAGTATTGGTCGTGGGATACTACTAAAATGGCGCCGCTGTAGTTCTTTAAAAAGCCTTCCAGCCAATCAAGCGTATCTAGGTCCAAATAGTTGGTTGGTTCGTCTAGTAAGAGCAGGGCAGGCTTACGCAAAAGCAACTTAACGAAGGCTAATCTGGTTTTTTCACCACCAGATAAACTACCAATGCGTTTTTGCCAAGTATCTTCAGGAAACTTAAAGCCGTTAAGGATACTCTTGATATCTGATTGGTAAGTATAGCCACCTTTTTGTTCAAAATTGAACTGCTTTTGGTCATATTGCTTTAGTAAGTCCTGATCTTCAGGATGGTCTGCAATTTGTTGCTGCATGTTGGTTAATACTTTGCCTTCTTTGATTAAAGGAGCAAAAACGGATTCCATTTCATCCCAGATAGTTTTGTCTTCGTCTAAAGCATTTTCCTGGGCGATATAACCTACATCAATACCTTTATTAACGGTAAATTCACCACGAGTAGGTTCTTGTTCGCCTGTCATAATTTTTAATAGGGTAGTCTTACCAACCCCATTAGGGCCAACTAAGCCGATTCTTGCATTTGAATCGATTGAAAAAGTAACGTTCTTAAATAACGTGTTGGCACCAAATTGTTGTTCTAAATCGTGTCCTTGTGCAATAATCATAATTTTTCACCTAATCATTATTCTATCATATGATGCAAGCCTAATATTACTGGTTTTCTCATGTCAATATGTGAAAAAGTGTACCTTTGTGAAAAAGATGCTTGCACAAAAGGTATAATAACAGTTATGATAGTAGTGCTTGATTGTACATTCACAAACATGGAATAAGTTTGGAGGGCTTCAAATGGAAAAAATAAAGATTCCAAAGGCAACAGCCAAAAGATTACCATTATATTACCGTTATTTGCTGATTTTGAATGAAGAAGGCAAAGATAAGGTTTCATCAACTGAATTGTCAGAAGCTGTTCAAGTTGATAGTGCCTCAATTAGAAGAGACTTTTCTTATTTTGGCGCATTAGGTAAACGTGGATATGGCTACGACGTTAAGAACTTGCTTACATTCTTCAAGAAGATTTTGAATCAAGACACATTGACTAATGTTGCCTTGATCGGTGTAGGTAACTTGGGACGTGCCTTGTTAAATTACAACTTTAAACGTAGTAACAATATTAGAATTTCATGTGCTTTTGATATTAATAAGGAAATCACTGGTCGTATTTTAAGTGGTGTTCCCGTTTATGACATGGACGATTTAAAGCAACAATTGAGTGACCAACAAATTTCAATTGCAATTTTAACCGTTCCTTCAACCGCAGCGCAAAAGACAACTGATGAAATGGTAGATGCTGGTGTAAAGGGAATTATGAACTTTACTCCAATTAGATTGTCTGCTCCAGCTAATGTCCGTGTACAAAACGTAGATTTAGCCACTGAATTACAAACACTGATCTACTTCTTAGACAGCGATAAAGAAAATTAATGCCAAAACAAGTGTCTGGGAAAAAAGTCCATTTTTAGCTAATTTTAGACTTTTACTCAAAAGAAAAATCCTATTAAATCAAGGTTTATTAATACCAAGATTTAGTAGGATTTCTTAATTTCTGAGTTTTTTCCCAGACACTTTTATGCGGTCGTTTCACTTTTAATTAGTTTTACAGGCAATGTGTAGTTCATTTGCTTTAGCTCTTCGTCGGGATGTGCAATTCGCTTTAAAAGCAAATCCACTAATAATGTAGCAATATCGTGAATAGGTTGGGCGATGGTGGTTAATTCAGAATGATAAGTCTGAATCAATTTAGTGCCATCAAAGCCGATTACTTTTAATTCCTTAGGGACTTTAATACCTAATTTTTTAGCTTCTTGTAAAACCAAGATAGCAGTTAAATCGTCAGTGCAAACTACGCCATCAGGATGGTTTTCAACTAACATGTCATGAATTTGCATATTTTTAATGTTAGAAGAATCAGAAAAAGCGACAGAACGAATATGTGGTTTTAAGTCATGCTTTTTCACTTCATCGAGATAGGCATCCAATCGTTCATCGGTAGGATTGCCTTTTTTATGTTCATTACCCAAAAAGTAAATCTTTTTACAGCCGGCTTGAATTAAATCATGCATGGCTAATTTGATACCTTGGTAGTTATCACAACTTACGATAGGGACATTATCAGATAATTTACGGTCAAAAGAAACAATTGGCAAACCTAATTGCTTATATTCTTCAATCCCCAAGTTGTGTGCACCTGCGATAATACCATCAACTTGATTGGCTTGGAGCATGCGTAAATATTCATGCTCTTTTTCTTTATCACGACCAGCGTTGCACATGATAACTTTGTAGCCTTTTTTGAATAATTCTTCTTCGATGTTTTGCACTAGTTCCGCAAAAAATGGATTAATAATACCAGGGAAAATCAATCCAACTAGATTCATTCTTTTGCCTTGAAGAGAGCGGGCAACAGAATTGGGTTGATAATTTAGCTTTCGCATTGCCGCAAAAACTTTATCTTTGGTTTTTTGACTTAAATAGCCATGGTTGTTGATTACACGTGAAACCGTAGTAACTGAACAACCTGCTTCTTTGGCAACATCGCTTAATTTAGCTGCCATCTATATCACCTTAATCTAAAGAATAGTTTTCATTTGCCATAATTTACCATTATAGTGTGTCTTTTGTGCAAATGCGAATTTAGTATTGTTTTGATCTGCAAAATAACGACCGGTTAAAACTTCTTCGCCGTGGTTCACGAAAATTTCAATTAATGAATGATCAATAAAGATGTTTAACTTTAAGTCAGTGTTAGCTTCAAAGTTAGCTTGTCTAGTTTCACCATAATCGACAGAAACTTTTTGACCAGCGTTAGAACGATCAAGAATTAAAGTTCCGTTTTCAGTGTCGAAATCAAGTTTAAGGCCGCTAGTTAAATTATCGTTTGCGGCAAGGTAAAGACTGCCTTTTTGACCAGCTTTAATTGTGAGTTCAGCTTCATATTGTTGACTAGCTTTGTTTTCGTCTGAAATTTCTTTTTCATTGTAACGAAGTTCTTGCATAGCAGAAACAGGTTTTTGCATTAACTTACCATCTTTGATAGATAATTTTTTGACTTGACTAAGGCAGTTGGCCCAGTTTTCATTATCGGTTGGGTAAGTGGTATCTGGTAAACCGACCCAGCTGATTTCATAGACTTTGCCATTAGGTGCGTTAAATGCTTGGGTAGCGTAAACGTCGAAGCCTTTGTCCAAATTGTGCAATTTACCAGGATTGATTAATTTATGATTTTTAAAATCAATGTCGTCGGCAATGATGTACATGTTAGGGTAGATGTCATCGTAGTCGGCAATCTTCTTGTCTAAGCCTTGAGGGCAGAAAATTACAACAACGTGGCCATCGACTCTAACAATGTTAGGACATTCGATCATGTAACCTAAGTCATCTGTGCCCATGTCTAAGAAGCCTAGTTCTTCCCAATTCTTTAAATCCTTTGATTTCCACACATCAATATGACCATGTTTTTCAGCTTTGTCTTGTGCACCCAAAATAGCGTAGTAGGTGTCGTTTTGCTTTAAAATTTGTGGGTCGCGGAAGTGTTCAGTAATGTGGTCAGGATTCTTAAATAAGATAGTTTTATCAGCAACCTTCCCATTTTTGTCCATCCAAGCACCAACTTGGTAAGGGATGCGAACCCAATTTTCATCGCGGTGGTTACCTGTGTACATTAGGAATAATTTGCCGTCAATTTCACGAGCAGAACCTGAGTATGCCCCGTGAGAATCAGCCATTGTATCGGGTTCAACAGCTAAGCCTAAGCTTTCCCAGTTAACTAAATCTGATGATTTAAAGTGAACCCATGACTTTAAGCCGTGAACAGCACCAAATGGATATGATTGATAGAAAAGATGATATTCACCATTAAAGTAAGAAAAACCATTTGGATCGTTGATTAACCCAGAAATTGGATGTAAGTGATAGTGCATTTGGTAAGGGGAATTGGCTGCTTGTGCTTGCAAATGAAGTAAAGTATCGGCATCCCATTTACTATAAGGTAAGTAACGTTTTTCTCTTGTCCATTCCATAATAAAAGCCTCCATGTAAGCGTTATCTTTATATGATATTTTAGTAGATTATAAAAAAAGTGTCAAACGATTATCATATTTTTGCATATTGGTATTTACCACAATACTGCCTTATTTATCCATAAGAAAAACTATAAGTAAAAATAAAATATAGAAATTTATGTCAAACGATTGACATATTTTTCGAATGCGCTATCATAATTAGTGAAATTAGAATAAAGCGTTTACATAGGAGGAAACAAATATGGACCACAGAAAGGTGGCTGAACGAGTAATTAAAGACGTGGGCCGCGACAATATTATCGCTGGTGCTCACTGTGCTACTCGTTTGCGTTTAGTTTTAAAAGATGACTCAAAGGTTGACCAAAAAGCATTGGACAACGATCCAGATGTTAAAGGTACCTTTAAGACTAATGGCCAATATCAAGTTATTATTGGACCAGGGGATGTTAATGACGTTTACGACGAATTCATTAAAATCACAGGTCTTAAGGAATTATCAACCGATGATTTAAAGAAGGTAGCAGCTGAAGGTCAAAAGAAGAATCCAATCATGGACTTCATTAAGCTTTTGTCTGACATCTTCGTTCCAATTATTCCAGCCTTAGTTGCTGGTGGTTTGTTGATGGCTTTGAACAACTTCTTGACTTCACCAGGACTATTTGGTCCTAAGTCAGTTGTTCAAATGGCTCCAAACATTGCCGGAATGTCAGAAATGATTCAGGTAATGTCAGCCGCTCCATTTATCTTCATGCCAATTCTAGTTGGTATGTCGGCGGCTAAACGGTTTGGTGCCAACCAATTCTTAGGTGCAACAATCGGTATGATTATGACTACACCTGGACTTCAAGGTGCTAACCACTTCTGGAACATCTTCGGTTTGCACGTTGCTCAAACCAACTACCAATACCAAGTTATTCCAGTTTTAGTAGCTGTTTGGGTATTATCAATTTTGGAAAAATTCTTCCACAAGCACTTACCATCTGCAGTTGACTTTACCTTTACGCCACTTCTTTCAATTATGATTACTGGTTTCTTGACTTTCACAATCATTGGACCAGTATTCAAGGGCGTATCTGACGCTATTACTAATGCAATCGTATGGCTTTACAACACTACTGGTGCCTTTGGGATGGGTGTCTTTGGTCTTACTTACTCAGCAATTGTTACTACTGGCCTTCACCAAAGTTTCCCAGCTGTTGAAACTCAACTTTTGGCAGCCTTTGCTAAGAACCCAGCAAGTTCTGGTGACTTTATCTTCGTTACTGCATGTATGGCTAACGTTGCTCAAGGTGCCGCAACCTTCGCAATTTACTTCTTAACTAAGAACAAGAAGATGAAAGGTTTGGCAAGTTCATCAGGTGTATCTGCACTTCTTGGTATTACTGAACCAGCATTGTTTGGTGTTAACTTGAAGTATAAGTTCCCATTCTTCTGTGCTTTGATTGGTTCAGGTGTTGCTGCCGCATTTGCAGGCTTTACACATGTTACTGCTGCTGCACTTGGTTCAGCTGGTTTCCTTGGATTCCTTTCAATTTATCCAAAGACCATTCCAATGTGGATCGTTTCTGTGTTAATCAGTTTCGCAGTTGCCTTCATCTTAACTTACGTTTACGGTAAGGGTCACTTGAAGGAAGAAGTTGCTGAACAAGACGTTCCAGTAAACGATGCTGCTGATTACGCTGAAGAAAACCAAAAGGCAGAAAAGCTTGGTAAAGAAGAATTATCATTAAAGGATGAAATTATTGTTTCACCAGTTACTGGTACTCCTGAAAGTTTAACTAAGGTTAATGACCAAGTATTCTCAGCTAAGTTAATGGGTGACGGTGCCGCTGTTATCCCTAGTGATGGCACAATTTACTCACCAGTTAATGGTACTGTAACTATTGCTTATGAAACTAAGCACGCATATGGTATTAAGTCAGATAACGGTGCAGAAGTCTTGATTCACATCGGTCTTGATACTGTAAACCTTAAGGGTGAACACTTTGAAAGCTTTGTAAAATAAGGTCAAAGAGTTGAAAAAGGCGATAAGCTTGGCAGCGTTGACCTTGATGCTGTAAAGAAGGCAGGTTACGACACTACTGTTATGGTAGTCATTACTAACACTGCCAACTATGCAAATGTTCAACGCATTACTGATGCAGGTGACAAGCACGGTGATAAGCTGATTGCTGTTACTGCTCACGAATAATTGTTAACGCTCCTCTATGAATCAAAATTAAAACAATTATTAATATGAAGAAAATCGCTCAAGAAACAATCTTGAGCGATTTTTCATGTTAAATAATATAATTGATTAAAAATTCTAAATTGTTAGAAGGAAAAATTATGACGATTGGTGATGCTTTAAGAAAAGAAAGAGAAAACTTGGATTTGACGCAAAAAGAAATGGTGGAAGGAACATCTATTTCTGTATCTCATTATTCTAAGATTGAAAATGATATTCAGGACATAAAGGCAAAAGACTTATTTGAATTATTAGATGCTAGAAAAATCGATGTTAATAATTTTAGAAAAAAGATTATTGATAAAAAACGGAATAGTTTAAATGAACTAGCAGATCAGTTAACTAAAGCTTTTTATAAGCCAGATATTAAATTGGCTAAGGCAGTAAAAGAACAATTAGCCGATTTTTCTGATGCGGAAGAGTTACAAATTCGGGCTGAATTAGTAGTTGCAGTTTTGACTAATAATTTAAAAGAAACCAAGCAAGAACTAAGCGCAAAGTTAATTAATTATTTTGAAAGGGATGCTACCTGGATGGATGATCCAGATATGTTGAGAATTATTGGAAATTCTACTAGAGTAATTGATTTTAACTTCTTAGCTACCTTGATGAATAAATTGTTGGTGAAATATCAAAAGATAGATCAATATCCATTAGATACACAAAAGCGTATTGGCAATATTTTCGTTAATTATTTGCATGTTTTATATGATTATCGTGCTAAAAGAATGGCTCGAAAATATATCAATTTTTTACAAAATTTACCGGGAATTCCTGAATTGACCTTAGATAAGCTGATGGGTGATTATTATGATGCTGTTTTTTTCAAGAATGAAAAGGAATTGGCACAAACTTTAAGCGTATTAAAACGAGTTGTCCCTAAGATAGTAAGTGGACTACCAGAGAAATAGTTTCCATTTGGAAAACAAGATCAAGGTTTGGTAAAGGAAGTATCTAATTAAAAAGATAATGGTTAATATCAAAGGTGTGAGAAAAGAAGGAAGGTATAGATATGGATATATTGGTAACACCAGTAATTTCTACAATTATTGGTTTGATGTGGCTTGTGTAAAACTGGAAGGAAGAATTATTATGATTGAAGCACAAGTACAATTATTACACACTTTGAAGATGCCGTATGCTAGAGTGGTACAATAGAATTCGAAATGATCAAGAATACTTAAGTTTCCCGTCACCTCAAACTTGGTTGACAGGTACTGCGAGTGGTCATACTCAGACATGGGAATATGCTACAAAAAATAATTGGTTTGTGGGTGTGAAGCCTAATGAACGAGTTACTGAGGGAATTAAATGGAGTACTCAGATTGCTCGAATGAAATTTGGAGAGAGTTATGACAAAAATACTCAATTACCTCGGTTATCTCAGTTAGTTGAAGCAACAGATGCCAATTGGCATGGTCAACACTTATTGAGAGTAGAAGCCGCAGCAACTCCTAATTATGATAAGTTACTGATCGCAGGTATTTGGAATAATTATTCAGGTCATTTTGCTTTGTATAATTTAGATTCAATTAATAGTAAATTGAATTCTTATGGTACAACACCAGTTCCAATAAATGTATTTGATAAAGAGAAGAATGCATTTCACATTGATAACTTTTTTAATGGCGGCAGTGGAGATACGTATATCGATTCTGTACAAGGATTTGATATCGATAATAACTGGAATATTTATGTTACTTGTCAAAAATCTACCACTATAGAAAGTGACATTCATCCTAAGATTGTAAAAATTCCGTGGGGATCTTCGTCTAATAATAATGGTCAAGCCTTCTCATTAAATGGTATAGTAGATAATAATTATTATACAGAGTTAGAAAGTATTCAAATTACTGGAACTGGAAACGTATATGTGACAGCATCGTACCATGATAAATATGATGCTAATAACACAGTTGTAGAAAGTAGAATATATCAAGTGTTTGGTATCTTATAAAGGTGACTATTGAATGAAACATTCTAAAAAGTATTTGAACTTTTACATTGCGGTACTTATGGTGGTGAGCTTCCTCTGTTTCTTCTCACAAAATACATCAGCTGCAACTTATACTGGTACATTGAATCATAATACTTATGTATATGATAAAAGTGGTAAACGTAAGACTTCCTACAAGAAATTGTTTAAGGGAGAAAAAGTTACGTTAGTTGGTAACTTAACATCTAAAACGGTAACTAATCCATATACTAGTATGCCTTATACTAGAAGCCAGTATGATGGACTTCCGGTTAATGCACCATTCTACTTTTTTGTAAACGATTATGGTCAACCAAAAAAGATGTGTTATGTTTCATATCGCATGATTAAAAAGCAGCCATACTATAACATGGGGCAAGGTAATTATGTTAAAGCAGCCAATGTGGGCCATATAGGTAAATACGCAGTTTACGCTACAGAATTAACTTTGACTGTTAAGCGTGATGCTCATCTGTATAATTATGCGGGTAATCCAATTTCTCAGATGGTTAAAAAGGGGCAAAAAGTCAGAGTTGATGCTTTACTCAATTTGAAAAACTATAATGTTTCTAGCAGGGTTTATTGCTTCTACCGGATCAAAGGAACACAAACTTATATCTATGCAAATGATACAAAACGTCCAAGAATTGATTTGCAGTTTGCGGAAACTATAGAGAATAGACAAAAAGAACAGGATAGGCTACACAGTAAAAACTAATATGAAGAAAATCGCTCAAGAAACAATCTTGAGCGATTTTTCATGTTATGCTACAAAAAAGGGCTCTTTGTCAAATGGTGTTGATAAAAGTCAATTAAAAATTAAATAATAGGGAAAGGCATTAGGCTGCTAAATAGTAGTCTGATGCTTTTTCTTTAAT
>NZ_LARO01000102.1:0-1418 GCF_000980505.1 Lactobacillus sp. N54.MGS-719 | reverse complement strand
CCATAGATGTTTTTGTGGTTATTAACATTCTATCAAACAGGTCCAAATGGACTTTTTATTTTCTATCAAGTGTTCAATTTAATTTTACAATCGGCGAATGATTAATATATACAATATCAAGCCAAACCATCTCATCAAAGTCGGCTTCATTTCTACGCGTTACTTGCCAAAGTCCAGTACACCCAGGCATAATTAAGAGACGCTGTTTATCATAGTTAGTATATTCTGCAACTTCAGAAGGAAGAGGTGGACGTGGTCCCACTAATGACATATCACCAATTAGAACGTTATATAATTGTGGTAACTCATCTAAGCTATATTTACGAATCATATGTCCAATTCTAGTAATTCTTGGATCATCTTTAATCTTAAACATGGCCCCATTGACTTCATTTTGATCTTCTAATTCATCCAGCATCTTATCTGCATTAACAACCATGGAACGAAACTTCCACATCTTAAATGGCTTTTCATTCTTACCAATTCGCTCTTGCGAATAAAATGCTGGACCACCATCTTCATGTCTAATTCTAATAATTAGATACAAAAATAATGGTGATAGAAGAACTAATCCTATCGCACTAGCCACGATATCAAATAATCGCTTAATTGTGTGATAAAAAGGTCGATTATAAACCTTTTTTGGATTAACTTTCAGTCTTTCCATTACCATCATTTTTCCTCTTACCCTCAATGTCATATATTTATAGTACTTTTTTGTAAAATAAACACACTTTTTTAGCCAATATAGCACAAATATTCAGCTGATGGCACAAATCTGCAGATTTGCAAATTAAAATAGCCAAAATTTTTTCTTTTTGCCAAGTGGTCGCCAATCTAGTTGCACATTGTCCCCATTTACAAATGCGCGAGCATTATCTTGATACTGCTGAGCAAGATCACTCCCAAACTCCTTGCTCAACTTTTTTAATGCTTCACTATATTGGTATTGCCTTTTTGGCAAATCGTGCGCATCCGAAGCAAAACAGGCACATTGGCCTGCTTCGATAAACTTGCGTGACATTTCTTCAATTTTCTTGCCAAAAGTTCCCATGTAAGAACTAGCAGTAATTTGAACTAGACAACCTTGTTCAATTAATTCTTGCAAGATATGTGGTTCTTTTAAAATCCTACTATTACGCTCAGGGTGCACCACAATTGGCGTGATGCCGCGCTGTTGAATGCTAAAGATCATATCTTTAGCATAAGTCGGTACATCATCACTTGGAAACTCCAATAACATGTATTGTCCCTCTTCATCTAAGAAGAGGATGTCATCATTATCAAGTGCATCAGGTAAATCACCTGAGATTCGCACTTCTTGCCCAGGAAATACTGTTAATGGAATCTTTGCCTCATCAAGCATATCTTGAAAGTTCTCAGTTAACCGAATCACATCATCTTTGTGATTAAGATAT
>NZ_LARO01000026.1:0-31867 GCF_000980505.1 Lactobacillus sp. N54.MGS-719 | reverse complement strand
TCTGCTAGGCGCGCTTGCAATTTCGCTTACGGGGCTCTCACCCTCTCTGGCTTACCTTCCCAGATAATTCTGCTATCACTCACGCTGCCACGTCGCAGTCCTACAACCCCAAATGATAAATCACTTGGTTTGGGCTCTTTCCTCTTCGCTCGCCGCTACTAAGGAAATCGATTTTTCTTTCTCTTCCTGCAGCTACTTAGATGTTTCAGTTCACTGCGTATTCCTTTGAATGACTATCTATTCATCATTCAATAATGCATCGCTGCATTGGGTTCCCCCATTCGGACATCTCCGGATCTTAGCGTACTTACCGCTCCCCGAAGCTTTTCGTAGTTCGTCACGTCCTTCATCGGCTTTTAGTGCCTAGGCATTCACCGTGCGCCCTTTTCTACTTGACCTTACTCAAGAATTCTCTTCTCGGTCGCTCTACAATCTGTTCTCTTTGATTGTCTCGGTTTTTTGCTTGGATTATATTCAGTTTTCAATGTACTAACTCCTGACTTCTTTCGAAGTCAATGGAGGCTAACGGGTTCGAACCGATGACCTCCTGCGTGCAAAGCAGGTGCTCTCCCAACTGAGCTAAGCCCCCAAGTGCTTTTTAAGCCAGACATAACTGTAACTCTTTTTGCTCGTTATGTCAATGGGCCTAAATGGACTTGAACCATCGACCTCACGCTTATCAGGCGTGCGCTCTAAACCAGCTGAGCTATAGGCCCGACTAACGCTTGGCGTTTATTCTTTTTTCTGAGGTACTACCCTCAAAACTAAACAAAGTTTCTCAGTGTGCTTCCGCTTGCTCTGGATACTTCTCTTAGTATTTCTACTCTCCATATCCTTCGCTTCCTTAGAAAGGAGGTGATCCAGCCGCAGGTTCTCCTACGGCTACCTTGTTACGACTTCACCCCAGTCATCTGCCCTGCCTTAGACGGCTCCTTCCCGAAGGTTAGGCCACCGGCTTTGGGCATTGCAGACTCCCATGGTGTGACGGGCGGTGTGTACAAGGCCCGGGAACGTATTCACCGCGGCGTGCTGATCCGCGATTACTAGCGATTCCAGCTTCGTGCAGTCGAGTTGCAGACTGCAGTCCGAACTGAGAACAGCTTTCAGAGATTCGCTTGCCTTCGCAGGCTTGCTTCTCGTTGTACTGCCCATTGTAGCACGTGTGTAGCCCAGGTCATAAGGGGCATGATGACTTGACGTCATCCCCACCTTCCTCCGGTTTGTCACCGGCAGTCTCATTAGAGTGCCCAACTTAATGCTGGCAACTAATAACAAGGGTTGCGCTCGTTGCGGGACTTAACCCAACATCTCACGACACGAGCTGACGACAGCCATGCACCACCTGTCTTAGCGTCCCCGAAGGGAACTCCGTATCTCTACAGATTGCACTAGATGTCAAGACCTGGTAAGGTTCTTCGCGTTGCTTCGAATTAAACCACATGCTCCACCGCTTGTGCGGGCCCCCGTCAATTCCTTTGAGTTTCAACCTTGCGGTCGTACTCCCCAGGCGGAGTGCTTAATGCGTTAGCTGCAGCACTGAGAGGCGGAAACCTCCCAACACTTAGCACTCATCGTTTACGGCATGGACTACCAGGGTATCTAATCCTGTTCGCTACCCATGCTTTCGAGCCTCAGCGTCAGTTGCAGACCAGAGAGCCGCCTTCGCCACTGGTGTTCTTCCATATATCTACGCATTCCACCGCTACACATGGAGTTCCACTCTCCTCTTCTGCACTCAAGAAAAACAGTTTCCGATGCAGTTCCTCGGTTAAGCCGAGGGCTTTCACATTAGACTTATTTTTCCGCCTGCGCTCGCTTTACGCCCAATAAATCCGGACAACGCTTGCCACCTACGTATTACCGCGGCTGCTGGCACGTAGTTAGCCGTGACTTTCTGGTTGATTACCGTCAAATAAAGGCCAGTTACTACCTCTATCCTTCTTCACCAACAACAGAGCTTTACGATCCGAAAACCTTCTTCACTCACGCGGCGTTGCTCCATCAGACTTGCGTCCATTGTGGAAGATTCCCTACTGCTGCCTCCCGTAGGAGTTTGGGCCGTGTCTCAGTCCCAATGTGGCCGATCAGTCTCTCAACTCGGCTATGCATCGTCGCCTTGGTAAGCCGTTACCTTACCAACTAGCTAATGCACCGCGGGGCCATCCCTTAGCGACAGCTTACGCCGCCTTTCAAAAGCTGATCATGCGATCTGCTTTATTATCCGGTATTAGCACCTGTTTCCAAATGGTATCCCAGACTTAGGGGCAGGTTCCCCACGTGTTACTCACCCATCCGCCGCTCGCTTTCCCAACGTCATTACCGAAGTAAATCTGTTGGTTCCGCTCGCTCGACTTGCATGTATTAGGCACGCCGCCAGCGTTCGTCCTGAGCCAGGATCAAACTCTCATTTTAAAAAGTTTGAAATGACTTCATTTCGATTATTTAAGATCTTTGTCTCAAATTTATTGCTTGCGAATTGACTTCGCTTTTTGTTTGGGTTTTTACACCCGCACACTTTTAGCGAAACTTTGTTCAGTTTTCAAAGTACTACCTCCGTCCGGTTCAACCAGACGGCTTTTATATTTTATCAAACCCTCAAGCTCTTGTCAAGAACTTTTTTGAATTTGTTTTTCGTCATCCGCTCGAGTTATTCATCTCTTGCTTGACGACATTTAAATATGTTACCAGCTTCTTCTCCCTTTTGCAAGTACTTTTTTCATTTTATTGATTTTTCCTTTGCTCAGGCTTCTTATTCAAGCTGTGCCGCATCTCTCGAAACGACTTTATTAATTTACCCTATTTCTGCTCTTCTTGCAAGTTCGCCCTTTCGTTCGCGTTGTCATTAGTTCAGATAACTTTTTATCGCTTCATGCTCTTCAGCATAGCAAAAATACTACCATTAAAATTAATGATAGTATTTTTATTAGCTATAATCCGAACTATCTATTCGAAATATTTTTCAAAAAACTTTATTTTAAATCAAAATTCCTTCGCAATGATCTACTTCATGCTGAATTACCTCCGCAATAAAATCCGTAAACTCTTGCGTCTTCGTATTAAGATTCATGTCTTGATATGTCACGGTAATCGTTCTATAGCGTTTAGTCTTTCGTTCGCCACTCAATGAAAGGCATCCCTCTTCAGTCAAATACTCACCACTCTTTTTTGTAATTTGCGGATTAAGCATAACTAATGGAAGAAGTCCTACATAAAAAGCAATGATTCTTTTATTTTTACCAATCATATTGGCTGCTAGTCCGACGGCCTTGTCTCTATTCGCCAAAAGAGTATCTCGCAAATCTTCCGCAACTTTCAAATCTGCACGATTTGCACTCGTCGACTTTTGACTCAAAAAGAGTTGGTCATGAATAATATTTTGCGCTGTCATAAAATCACCTTGTGTCGTTAATATTTTTACTAATTATAATAGATATTTTGGAAGTGAATAAACAGTGAACAACCAAGCATTTCAAAAATTATCGCCTAATCATCCATTAACTAATGAACAAAATAGTTTGATTAACCGAATTATCAAGTTTGCGGCTGCGCATTTACAAAACAAAAACATCCCGGCTGTTTTTACTATCTATGGTGATGCTGGTACTGGCAAAAGCGTGATTCTCTCATCGCTATTTGATCGGATTCAAAAACTAAGCCGCAACAATACTGCACCATTTTCAGGTACGCAAAATTATTTTTTAGTAAATCACCCTGAACTGCTTAAAGTCTATAAACAAATCGCGTGGCCACTACAAGAACTTTATAAAAAAGACTACATGCGGCCTACTTCATTTATTAACCAATTAGATAAAAAGCAAAAGACAGCGAACATCGTAGTAATTGATGAAGCGCATCTGCTTTTATCGCAGCCAGATCATTACAATAACTTCTATCATAATAATCAGCTTGAAGAGATTATTAAACTAGCCAAAGTTGTCGTTCTTGTTTTTGATGAATATCAGGTGCTGCGCATGAAGAGTTTTTGGACTAAAGAGCGCTTGGAACAAATTACGCATCGCTACGCCCACGAAGAATATGTTTTACATCATCAATTTAGGATGACGGCTCCGGATAATCTGATCAACTGGTTTGATGCTTTTACTCAAGGAACTTTGCGGCCACTAGATAAAACCATGTGGCAAAATTATGATTTCCGTATTTTTACCGATGCCGAAAAAATGCGCCAGGAAATCATTAAACGAAATAATGAAGAAGGTCTAGCGAGGGTTCTTTCTACATCCGGCTATCCTTCCACCTTAGACGGCGGCAAACATTACATTAAAGAAGGTAACTTCAAAATGCCGTGGGATCAGTACAATTACACGTCAACGCCATGGGCCGAGATTCCGGAAACCATCAATGAGGTTGGTTCTATTTATACTTGTCAGGGTTTTGATTTAAATTATGCCGGCATCATTATTGGACCGCCAATTAGCCAGGTTCCTCATACTAACAAGCTGCAGGTTAATTTAGACAAAATCACCGATACAGAGATGTTTAAAAAGCGTAACGATCTGACCGATTCTCGAGCTAAGCTTAAATATGAAGAAAAAATGGTACTAAATTCGCTAAATGTTCTTTTCAAACGTGGTATCAAAGGCACTTACCTCTATGCCCATGATCCATATCTGCGACAAACTTTAAATAGCTTGTTCATTCAAGCAAATTGTATGTAAACATTTTCGCTTACATTTTCTTAATAATTTTGAACTTGTATGGACCAAGTATCGCGCTAAAATGGAGATTAGACATGTTTAAGGGAGGCCCTCAAAATTTTTAAGAAAACAATTATCGGGATGGCTGCTGTCACTTTGCTAGGCGTTTCAGCACCTACAGTTAGTGCTAAAACAGCAACTCCTGTTCAAGCGAGCACATATTCCAAAACAGAAATGCGCAGTTTTGTACGCAATGTTTTTGCTCAAAACAATAGTCGCGGCAGTGCTGTAATTATCAAAAATGGTCGTCCGCAGCAAATTAGCTACGGCTGGGCTTGGTACGGCAAAAAGATCGGTAACGGAAACGAACAAGTAGTTTATCCAACTGGTTCTCTGCAAAAGATAATTACTGCAGCCATGGTTATTCAATTAATGAATGAAAAATGGCACACCAGCGAGCGTTTTACTCAAAACACCAAAATATCACGTTGGTTCCCTAACCTTAAAAACGCCGACAACATTACAGTCGGTGAATTAATGACCCATACTTCCGGCATTACTGCAACAGGTACCGAAACTGACCGCGGCAGCGATAGTTCCGAAGAAGAAGCCATTAATTGGGCTATCAATAATGCAAATTCCACTGATCCCGGCACTTCCGGAACTTATTCTTACAATAATACAAACTATATTTTGCTTACCGGCATTATCAGAAAAGTCAGCGGCCAATCTTATGAAGAAAACTTCAACAGCCGCATCATTAATAAATTAGGTTTAACCAATACTTATCTTTACCAAAACATCCCTAGCGGAAAAACAGATCCAATTTCTTACACTTGGGACAACGGCAACAACTATCAAGATCCACAATATGTAAAAAGATCTTTAGCATCTCAACTTCCAGGTACAGGTAACATGTTTACCACTCCAATGGATTATTACAAGATTCAAGTTGGTTTAACCAATGGAACCATTTTAAGTAAGTCAGATTTCCATTACCTTACTCACTTAGACAGTAAGGTTAATGATTATTCTGGCGGTGTACATATTGAAAACAACGATACTATTAAATCTGCTTACGGCAATTTAACTGGTACTCACTTCGGTATGTGGTTCGAAATGACAACTGATAATCGCAACGGTTTGATTATGTTCTTAAATCAAACTTCAGGCGATGAAGATGCGCAAAAAGCAATGGGCTTGCAAATTTTGAATCATATTAGGGCTAACACTTTTACAGATGATTAAAACAAAAACAGCTTTCTACAACAGAAAGCTGTTTTTCTTATGCAAATAAATATGTGTACATCTCACTAGTGAGCGGCGTTTCGAATAATAAATTCATCCCTACGGCTGGCTTTTTCTTAGCACCAATCAATTCTTCCTTAACCGACTTAGGATCAATTTTTGCCTCACCTAAATAGAAGAACTGCTTGCCTTCCGCATCACTTCTTTTAACAAACAAGTGAATGTGCATCCCTTCAGTATGTAGCAAGCGCTGCACTTCTTCCGAATTTAAATGACGTGGCACTCTTGTATACCAACGCAAACTTCGACCATTTTCTAACGTATTATTGTAGATTGCATTGCGCTTTTGATCATCATTCTTCTCATAAGTGATAAACATTGGCGTATCGTGTTCGCCAACGCGATAGCCATACATTGGAGCAGAAACATCTTTGGGCCAGTTTAATAAACGGCAAGCATCTTTACGATCATATTGTTGATACAGAGTAAATTGATGCAGATTGTCATACGACTCATTTAATTCCAGCCCCGTTTTAATTACGTCTTCTGCCAATCGTTTAAACCAATTATTTTGCTTAAGTGTGGCGGCTAATTTTTCATTCAGTTCATAATCAGGCAGATTGCTATGCTCAATTAGCGGCAGATCGCCATATTGAGCTTTTTTCGTTGTCTTGCCCTGCTTAACGTCGAAAAATGACAAAGATAAAATGTCTTCAACTGACTGCAACACTGCTTCATTCACATAACCACATTTTTGCAAAAGACTGACGTAGTCTTCTTGCTTTACTTTGCCGTTTTTGAAAAGCAAATCTAGCAAAAGCAATTCATGTATTCTTTTACCATTTAATAATTCCTTGGTCAGAAAAGTTAATACCTGATTTTCATATTTGCTTAGCTCAACAGATTCACCCATTTTTTGTAAAAAGGTCGCATAGTCGTCCAAGCCATGATTATTCGCAAAAACAAGCGGTGATACTGAACCATATTGGTAAAAGTCATACAAAAGCGGAATACGACCAATTTTATTTTTCAATTCTTGATAGCTCTGCCGCAATTCACGCAGGCCATCGAGTTTTACCTGATCTAGCGATGCCAAAATTTTTTCAGAGGCCACTTTACTGAAGTTAATCGTTGAAACATCGATCAGATTTGGCAAGCGAGTCTCTCTTTTAGCCCGGTCTTTGTCACGCGAAGTATCCTGATTTAAGGCGATCGGGATCAAATAATTATTTTTATAGTTACCGATAAAATCAAGCGCCGTCACGAAGTTTTTACCAGGATATTTTCTAAGACCTCTCCCTAATTGCTGCGCAAAAACAATACTCGACTGCGTGTTGCGCAACATAATAATCTGATTCAAAGCCGGAATATCAATCCCTTCATTGAACAAATCAACGGCAATAATATATTCGATTTTTCCGTTAGCCAGTTTGGCAATAACTTCGCTCCGGCGTTTTTCACTATCTTCATTAGTCAAAGCAATTGCTGGATGACCTTTTTTAGAAAACAAGTCAGCTAATTCTTTGGCCTCATCCTGTCTGCTGCAAAATACCAATCCTTTGGCTTGCTTGCCGCAATAGCCATAATAATCAATCTCTCTTAAGACATAATCCACACGCTGTTCAGAAACTAAGTAGCGTAAGCCCGTCGTTTCATCAATCGTCTCGCCATCTGCTTCATAATCCTGCACGCCAACATAATGAAACGGCGCTAGCATCTTTTCCTCTAGTGCATCCCGCAAACGAATCTCATAGGCCAAATTATAATCAAAAATTTGGTACACATTTTGTTCATCCATTCGCTCAGGAGTGGCCGTCATCCCTAGTAAAAATTGCGGCTTAAAGTGCGCCAATATCTTTTGATAGCTTGGCGCCGCTGCTCTGTGCGCTTCATCAATCAAAATATAGTCAAATTCATCTTCAGCTAAACTAGCTAACACATCTGTCTGACTTAAAGTCTGTACTGTCGCAAAAATATATTTTCTGTTTAATTCATGATGACTGCCGCTAAGCAAACCAAAATCTTTTTTCGAACCGCCAATTACCTTGTAAAAACTTTCAAGCGACTTCTTCGCAATCTGTTGACGGTGGACAACATACAAAAACTTTTTCGGCTTAAAGTCTTTTACAGCAAAAGCACCTAAATAAGTTTTACCCGTTCCTGTTGCGGAAACTACTAACCCGCGCTTTTCGCCGCTAGCAACTAGTGCATTCAAATTCTTTAACGCCGCTTGCTGCATCTTATTCGGCGTAATCTTTTCAACGCTTTTACGGACAACATTTGCTTTAGGCTTTACCCAATTTGCTTTGTATTCTTCCAGCCATTCGCTAGTGATATCAAAACTATTTTGCTCAAGCAAAGCAATCTTTTGTGCAAACTGCTTGGTTAAATTCGCTTGGTTATTCGAACTAACTTTTAGCGCCCACTCATAATTACTAAGCACAGCTGACCGAGTAAAGTTGGCACTGCCTACAACGACAGTTTGGTAATTTTCATGTTCAAATAAATAGCCCTTAGCATGAAAGCCCGCTTTTGTCGCAATTTTAATTTTTAAATTCGGTATCTTCTGCAGCTCTTTAAAAACACGGGGATTATTGAAGTTAAGATAATCGCCTGTAATGATCGTGCCTGAAACGCCCTTATCAGCTAAATCGGCTAGCACCACTTTAAGTGGTACGAGCATATCCTGTGTGATAAAAGCTACTGCCCAAGTAAAACTCCGGCAGCTAGATAATTCTTCGCGTAAAGTAAACCAGATTTTTTCTTGTGCATCATTACCTAAAACTCTCGGTCCAAATAATTCACTGCCAGGATATCTCTCATCCTCAAAACCGTTTAAAATTGCATCCCGCATCACCGTCATGTTTTTCACCTCGTTAATTGATTCTACTAAAAAAGCACTCGCTTTTTAAAAACGAATGCTTCAAGTTTATTGATTTTGCCATTTTTCATGCCAGCGATACAAAATCAGTGGCAAAACTGATACGATCACACACATGCCAATCAAAGTCCAAACATAAACACCATGTAAGTAACTTGGAGTTCCTTATGCTGGAACGAAGGTAACGAAGAATGCAATTACGGTAATAATTAATGCAAAAATTGCAATCGCAATACTGGTGTTAGGATTCTTCGACATGTAATACATGCGGTGATAGTCTTCGTGTCTTCTCTTTAAAACAATGTAAGCGATCAACATGATCATATAAACCATCAAGCACTGAGCAGTAGTTACGGCCAAAGAAACATTAAAGGCAAAGTCCGCATTGGCACCACTAGTAAATGTAATCAAAAGCGCAGAAATAGTAACAATGCTTGATTGAAAGATCATGATTCTGATTGGCACATCATGCTTAGTGGTCTTGGCAAAGAATTTAGGCATGTAGCCTTCCCTTGCAGCTTCATACATCCCTTGGTTAGGACCAGCAATCAGTTACCAAGTTCACCGATGATTCCGCAGGCGAGCATGATTCCCACAATCTTTTGCAATAAATCACCAGGAAGACCAATTGAAGTAAGCAATTTACCATATGTGTAAACAAAGCCAGTACTATTTTGGATTTGATCCTTAGGTACAGTCATTCCAATCGCCATACTACCTAACAGGTCAAAGCAGATAGCTGTAATGGCCAAAGCAAGCATAACTTTTGAATAAGAACGAGGATGATCCAGGTTTTTAACGTGAGGAGCTGAAGCTCCCCGCCGCAGAATGCCAACATAAATGGAACAAAGGCAACCAATGTTGAACCATTCAACTTATGTGGGATCACCGTATTCCAGTTGATCACCATATGTAATGGATGACCTTGTGCTACATAAACAAAGAATGAAATGATCAGCAATACCACCGACAACGCGATTCCTAAGATGAAGAGCCATTCCGCAATTCGACCGATTTTTCTAACACCGATTAATTGAATTGCAGTCGCACCCCACAGAATTACCATCATCAGGGCAAAACGCACAATTGGCGTGGTATTAAACCATGGTGTCCCCAGTGTAATAGATAAAGCACCAATAATGACTTACATCATGGTATCCATCCCTACAGTGATGTGGATCCATTGATAAAACATTGCGGTCCGGCCGGTTTTATCACCTAAAGATCCCTTAACCCAGGTAAAAATACTGCCTTTCTCCCAGCCATTGATTGAAGCCATTTCTCCGGCCATTTACGTAATTGGTATAAACCAGGCAATACCAGCAATCAATAAATAAAGCAGCGCTGTAGCACCAGTCTTACCAAATGGAGCTAGTCATCGCAAACAGCTTGAATGCAGTCAGACGATTGTATTTCAAGTCCTGCTCCAGGGCCCAATCTTCTTTTTTCTCGTTATTCAAAAAATTAACCTCTACTCTTCCAAAAAAATATTTTTTCGAAAGTAATTATACTAGTGTTTTGATTATTTTACAGGTTAATTTCGAGCAAAATTGGACAGTGGTCTGCTCTTTTTCCGGTATCCATCATTTCTGACCGAACCACCTTATCGGCTATCCGATTAGATACTAGCCAGTAGTCAATTCTCCAGCCAGAGTTGTTGGCCTTGGCGGTTCTAACGCGTTGAGCCCACCAAGAATAAACATCTGTAATATCGCCGTGAACTTTTCTAAATGTGTCTGTAAAACCTGCATCTAATAAATTGGTAAAGTCCACTCTTTCTTCATCAGTAAAGCCGGCTGAATGGTGATTATTTTCGGGATGCTTCAAATCGATTTCAGTGTGAGCACAATTGTAATCGCCACTTGCCAAAACTGGCTTTTCTTGATCTAGCTTGTGTAAGTATTCAGTATATTTCTCATCCCAAACTTGGCGATCAGCTAAACGCTTTAAGCCACTACCTGAATTGGGCGTATAAACTTGTGTGACAAAGAACTTATCAAAATCAAGCGTAATAATTCGGCCTTCCGCGTCCATCGTATCTGGTACACCAATAGTTGGATATGAAGCTTTTGGCGTTAATTCTTTTTTATAAAGATACATTGTTCCTGCATAACCTTTTCTGGCCGGTTCTTCTGAAGAACGCCAAACGTAATCATATTCAGGAAACTTTTCTGCAAGTACTGTTTGGTGCTTCTTAGTTGGACCCGTTGCACGCAACTTGGTTTCTTGAATTGCAATAATATCAGGATTTGCGTCATGAATTTTATCTAACACCTGACGGGTTTCTTCAGCTCTAGCTGATGTTCCAGTCAAAGCCGCATTAAGTGAATCAATATTCCATGAAATTAAAATCATTGCTCTTTCTCCTTTTTTCTATTCATGCTAATTATAGCCGAAAAAGAAAAGGACTGGCTTAGATAACTAATCTAAACCAGCCCTTTAAGGGAGTTGTGTTGAATGAGAATAACGAGATTTTTTTACATTAGCCTACTCATCACTAATGCTGTGAAAACGAATCATCAAGGTTAACAAAAAGGTTCAACGCTTGAGATATGCAGGGGACTTGATTCTTCACTTTCGCAAAAAGGGGATGGGCTTTTTATCAACATTCGCTTTTGCGACCACATAGTCGCTTGAGCTCCCAATGTATGAGTTAATAAAACGCCCAATAGGATGTATTAATAAGGAATTAGAAGATTTGTTACCTTCTTGCAATCTATCTCTATTTGTTGCGTTGTATTTTTGTTATGAGTATATAATACCAATTGCATGACATGGTGTCATTATATTCTCTATGTCTTTATAATTCCTTAAACAATTGCCGTATATAGGAATAATTTATTCTGCTTATTTAGCTTGTTTTATTTTAAATTTTTAAAATTTTCTGCAAAAAATAAGCTTTTTTGTGTTTTGTTGAACAAGTGGAAGTGTATAATGAGGGCTGGTCATACTAATAAATTTTACGGAGGTTTAAATTTATGACAAAGATTTTTGCTTACGCTATTCGTAAAGATGAAGAACCATTCTTGAACGAATGGAAGGAAGCTCACAAGGATATCGATGTTGATTACACTGATAAGCTTTTGACTCCTGAAACTGCAAAGCTTGCTAAAGGTTCAGATGGTGTTGTTGTTTACCAACAACTAGACTACACCGCTGATACTCTTCAAGCATTGGCAGATGCTGGCGTAACTAAGATGTCATTACGTAACGTTGGTGTCGACAACATTGACATGGACAAGGCTAAGGAATTAGGCTTCGAAATTACTAATGTTCCAGTTTACTCACCAGACGCTATTGCTGAACATGCTGCTATTCAAGCTGCACGTATATTACGTCAAGACAAGCGCATGGACGAAAAGATGGCTAAACGTGATTTACGTTGGGCACCAACTATCGGCCGTGAAGTTCGTGACCAAGTTGTCGGTGTTGTTGGTACTGGTCACATTGGTCAAGTATTTATGAAAATTATGGAAGGTTTCGGCGCAAAGGTTATTGCTTACGATATCTTCAAGAACCCAGAACTTGAAAAGAAGGGTTACTACGTTGACTCACTTGACGATTTGTACAAGCAAGCTGATGTAATTTCACTTCACGTACCAGATGTACCAGCTAACGTACACATGATCAACGACAAGTCAATTGCAGAAATGAAAGACGGCGTTGTAATTGTAAACTGCTCACGTGGTCCACTTGTTGACACTGACGCAGTTATCCGTGGTTTGGACTCAGGCAAGATCTTCGGCTTCGTTATGGATACTTACGAAGGCGAAGTTGGTGTATTTAACGAGGATTGGGAAGGTAAAGAATTCCCAGACAAGCGTTTGGCAGACTTAATTGATCGTCCAAACGTATTGGTAACTCCACACACCGCCTTCTACACCACTCACGCTGTACGCAACATGGTTGTTAAGGCATTTGACAACAACTTGAAGTTAATCAACGGCGAAAAGCCAGATTCTCCAGTTGCATTGGACAAGAACAAGTTCTAAAAATAAATTAGAATTAACAAAAAATCTCAGCTCAATTGGGCTGAGATTTTTTGTTTGGTTTATAAATTATCGTTATAGCTATCAGACACGTCGTCCGCAGGATTGGCTACTGACTTTAAAGTGAAATTCTTACCATCATAGTTTAAAACAACGATGCCACAATTGTGATAATGCAGTTTTCCTAGGGGATGTAAACTGTTCAGTGCTTTTCTTAAGAAGTTCATTAAGGCACCACCATGTGAGACAATTAACACGTTTTTACCATTTGGAATATCCTTAAGCAATCTACGAATCGTTTTATCCATCCGCTCTTCTACTTCGACCTGGCTTTCTCCACCAAATTGTTTGAAGAAGTCATTATAAGGTGGCTTAGGATTCAAGCTTTCATCGTGGGCTTCATAGCGACCAAAGGCAAACTCCCTCAATCCCTTATCACGCTTGAATGGCATCTTATGTTCCGTTATAATTTCCAACGTATCACTCGCTCTTTCAGAGCTTGAAGAAAAGGCATAATCAAAGTGTACGTATTTTTCTTTTAAATAATCACGTGTAGCTTCTGCTTGCGCAATTCCTAATGGAGTTAATGGAGAATCGCATCTGCCTTGGATCTTATGGAAATAATTAAAAAAAGGTTTGTCCATGACGAACTAAATATACTGTAATCATTGTCTTCTCCCATATCGAGGTTAAAAATGAAAATACTAAAAAGAATTGGAATCGGTTTGCTCAGCTTAATCGGTATTCTGCTTGTAGTAATTATCGGTTATGTGGGCTACATGCAAATGCACTACTATCGCATCCCTGATAATCGCAAACTGTCTATAAAAAATAATCAATCTAAACAATTAAGCTTGCACCATCTATACTCTATTATTACTTATAATGTTGGTTTTGGTGCATATAATCACAATTTTGATTTCTTTATGGATAAAGGTGAACTCAAAAACGGCACAAAAACGCAAGGGACACGTGGTACTGCCTTTTCTAAACAATCCGTTCTTGCTTCAACCGATGGTGTCATCAAGACGATGAAAAAACAGAATCCTGATTTCATGCTCTTTCAAGAAATCGATACCCACTCAACGCGTAGCCACTATGTCAACCAAGTTAATTTAGTTGAGCACGCTTTTAAAAATTATGACCATGTTTTTGCCAATAATTTCCACTCCGCATATCTCGCTTGGCCACTTTATGACCCACACGGCAGCGTTCAATCAGGTTTGCTTAGTATGAGTAAGTACCACATGCAAAGCGCAGTTAGAAGAAAATATCCTGTTTCTTCCGCATTTATCTCCAAATTTACAGATCTTGATCGCTGTTTCACGGTTATGCACTACCCAATCAAAGGCGGAAAAGAATTAATCGTCATCAATAGTCATATGTCAGCCTATGATAAAGGCGGCAAAATGCGTAAAGCGCAAATGAAGATTCTTTCTAAAGTAATCGAAGCTGAATATAAAGCGGGCAATTACGTCATTGTCGGTGGTGACTTCAACCACGCATTAGGCCGCGACATGCTCACCCACTTTGACCATCAAGAAAAGATTCCTAGTTGGGTATCTGTTTTAGATCAAAAGATGTTGCCTAAGGATTTCATCATGGTTAAAGCAACTAACCGTGAGCGTGTAGCTACAGTTAGATCAACGGATATGAAATATCGGCCTAAGGTTAACTACCAAACAGTTGGCGATGGCTTTATCATTTCAAAAAATATTAAAGCCAAGGCTACCGATATCAACACTGATTATCGTTATGCCGATCACAATCCAGTCAGATTAGGATTTAGCTTAAAATAAAAAAGCCGTTTTACGGCTTTTTTATTTTTATTCAATATCTAAATATTTAGCTAAAACTTTTAAGACACCATTCTCATCATTCGATGGTGCTTCGTATTTGGCAACCGCCTTCGTTTTAGCGTTAGCATTTTCCATGGCATAGCTATAACCACATGCCTCAAGCATGCCGATATCATTTTCACCATCACCAAAAGCAATCAAATCTTTTTGTTCAATGCCATAGTACTTAAGCATATCAGCTACACCTTTGGCTTTATTAATGCCCTTGTGCACCAGATCGATCGTCATATTACCGCTACTAGTACCGCGAACGTAATCACCGTATTTTTCATTGAAGCGATCTTGAATAATTGTAGCTAATTCATCGTCGGCAGTCAGACAAACTTTCAAAATAGCATCGCTAGAATCGATATCAGTAAATTTATCGATTTCTTCTACTTTGCGATAGTAAATTCGAATATCATCTTTGGTTGCCTTATCCATACTTTTCAAGATGTAACAATGATGTTCTGCACTAACCATGATGATTGCTTCTGGATATTCGGTTTGAATAAAGTGAAGCAACTTCTGAGCAATATCATAATCGAGCGCAGTTCTTTTGATTACTTTGCCATCGGCTTCGAGAATAGCGCCATTTTCAGATACATAATCAATTCCTTCAGTGAATTCTTGAAAGTATTCATGTGATCTGATCAATTGATTACCTGTAGCTGAAATGAAGGGAATATTGTTTGCTTGTAGTTTTTTCAAAATTTTACCAAAAAGCTGATGATCAAAAGTCTTCTTTTCTGTTAAAAAAGTACCGTCCATATCAACAGCTACGGCTTTAAAGGGTATTGTAGTCATGTGTATCACCTTTCCAATACCTTTATGTTACTATGTAAGCGCTTTTGTTTCATCGTTTTTTGCTAAAAATGAAATTTCTTTCACAGGTAATCATATATTTCACTTCATGCAAGAAGTTTTATTTTAATGGGTACGTATATGGATAATGCGCTGTTTCTGGCACTTTATCCCAGGTTACCGTGTGGCCTGCACCATGTGAACAAAAGACCGAGTTAGGCGTATTATCTAGATCTGAAACAGGATCATAATTTTTCTGTTCGATGATTTCTTGAGCATTATGACAAGGCAAATAACCCTTTACGACGCATTCAAAGATTCCGTCACCATGCGTGTAGCCACGTACTTGCGCAGCGTAATCCTGCATTTCACTAACTGGTGCCGAGCCTTCAATGATGGTGCGGTCGCCTTTATTTTCTGGTGAATTAAACTGACCATTCATTCTTTGAATATCATTCAGCGCGCGGCCTACATGTTCTTGACTTACTTCAAGGCGGAAATCATACCATGGTTCAAGCAAGATCAATTGGTCCTGCTCTTTTAATTCCATCAGGCCCTGACGCACCGCACGATAAGTTGCTTCTCTAAAGTCGCCACCGACTGAGTGCACAATACTACCTTTACCGCCAAGCAAAGTAATTTTTACGTCTGTAATTGGCGTACCCAGTAAAACTCCCAAATGCTCTTTTGATTTAAGAGCTGTCATAATCTGATGTTGCCAATTTTTGGTTAAAGCTTCTAGACTGCAGTTATTTTCAAAAACTACGCCACTATTTCTTGGACCTGGTTCAAGCAACAGGTGCACTTCCGCATAGTGACGCAACGGTTCAAAGTGACCTACGCCTTCTACTGGTTGAGCAATAGTTTCTTTGTATAAAATGCTGCCTTGTTCAAAATCAACGGTTAAAGTAAAACGTTCCTGCAACAATTGTTTTAAAATCTCGAGTTGAATTTTCCCCATCACCTGAACGCGAAGTTCCTGCAAATGTTCTGACCAAGTTACATGAAGCTGCGGATTTTCGTCTCCTAGCGTCTTTAAGGCCATCAGACAGGCATGAATATCCTCATCCAGTGGATTAAGCTTGTAAGTTAAAACTGGCTTTAGACTGGCTTCTTTTGCGTCTGTAGCGCCAAAGCCTTGTCCTGGATAAGTCTTAGTTAAACCAGTAGCTGCAACAATTTCGCCTGCATTTACTTTTACAACCGTTGTAAATTTTTCACCGTTATATTCGCGCAATTGATTAATCTTTTCGCCGGCTAATTCAGTTTTTGCCTGCAATTTGCCGCCTAAAATTTTAATCCAGCTAAGGCGCTCCCCATTTTTATCATGCGAAATCTTGAAGCATCTAGCTGAAAAATCAGGACTATATTCTTTTTCTTTAGTCCACTTATCAAAGCCTGCTAAAAATTCCGTAATTCCAGTTAATTTCAGAGCTGAGCCAAAATAAACGGGATAGATCTTTCTCTGCACAATTAAATTTTGAATATCCGAATTCATAATTTCTTCGCCATTCAGATATTTTTCGAGCAGCTGATCATCAGCCGAAGCCACATTTTCATAAAAAGTTTGATCTTCTTGGCTAAAATCCAGGCAATTTTCACTTAAACTTTTTTGAATATCGGTTAAAACCTGACCTTTATTTGTACCTGCAATATCGATTTTATTAACAAAAATAAAAACAGGCACATGATTTTTCTCAAGTAAATTCCACAGCGTCTTGGCATAACTGGTGACGCCATCGGTCGCCGAAATAACCAAAATCGCATAATCTAAAACGCTCAGCACTTCTTCGGTTTGAAAAGCAAAATCGACGTGCCCTGGCGTATCAAGCAAAGTAATCTCTGCATCATCCGTAGTCAATTTAGCCTCATGAGAAAAAATAGTAATGCCCCGTTTTTTCTCAAGTTGTTGGGTATCTAAAAATGCATCCCCATTGTCCACTCTTCCCAAATTCCTGATATTTCCTGCCCGATACAGCAAGGCTTCAGAAAGAGTCGTCTTACCCGCGTCAACGTGGGCCACAATTCCTGTTGTAATTTTCTTCATCATTTTTCACCTAAAAAAAGTATCTTATCTCAAAGATAAGATACCCTTCTCATTAATTCAATTAATACTTCTTTTGAAAATCATTCTGCATCAATTTAACGAATTCTGGATAATTTTCCACTTCAAAAATTGGGTGCAAATGGAGCGTATTTTTACGGTGACGGTGATTGTACCAGATGCTATCAAAGCCATATTCTTCTGCACCTAAAATATCGGATTGCAAGCCATCGCCAAAGAAGACTGTTTCATCAGGACCGATCTCAGTTCGACTGAAGAAATAATCAAAAGCATGTGGATTCGGCTTAGAATAATGGGCTTCTTCTGAAGTAACAATCAAATCAAAATATTTTTTCACGCCAGCTAGTTCCAAGCGGTGATTTTGCATAAACTTTTCACCATTACTCAAAATAGTTAATTTATAGCCCTGCTTCTTCGCAAACTTCAAAGTATCTTTTATACCCGGCAGAAGTTTATGTGCTTCGCCAAAGTATGAACGATATTCGTCCATGGCCTTTTTACCATCAATCTCAATTCCAAAATGATCCTTGATAAAGTCATGAAAGGTCATTTCACTCAGCTGTTCATAGGTTAACTCGCCTTGTTCAAGTCTGCGCCATAATCCCTGATTGTAAGCATGGTACTGGCGCTGAAGTTCTTGAGATAATGGCCAATGATGTGCATTAAAAAGACTGTGCAAAGCAAAATCTTCAGTTGCCGCAAAATCGATAATAGTATCATCAACGTCAAAAATAATTTGTTTATAGCGCAATGTGGTTAGTCCTTTCCTTAATTCTAGAATATCAATTATATCAGTTTTTAAAAATTAAATGAAAAAAGTGATTGACAACTTTTTAATAACTCTTTAAAATTTGTGACAACAAATAATTTGAATGAAAGGAAGATTTAACCATGTTTAAGAATGTAGTAATCAATCGTTGGCAATTCCAGCACTAGAGTTGTTTCTGCACGCTTATTAAAAGCACGGATGCGACTCAGATACTTTTCGCATCTGTGCTGGTAAATCTTCATAAAAAAGTAGCCCGCACGAATTTAATAAACGTGCGGGGTTTTTTGGACATTTCCCGTAAAACGGAAATGTCCTTTTTTGTTTATGGGAGTCGGAAAAATGAAAAGATTAATCGGAACAATTATTGCTCTCTTCGCCTTTTTAGTTGCCGCATTTGTTATAGAGGTAAATAAACAAACTACAGCGCAAAAAGAAAAGGTCGTGGGCATTTTACAAACTATGAGTCACCCAGCCTTGGATCAAATCCACCGCGGTATTATTAAGGGTCTTGAAGACGAAGGTTACCGCGAAGGTAAAAATATCCAAATCGGTTTTCAAAATGCCCAAGGCGATCAAAGTAATTTGAAATCAATGAGTGATCGTTTTAACCAAAGAAATGCAGCAGTGACAATCGGAATTGCGACACCAGCTGTTCAATCTTTGGCTAACGAATCAGGCGACACGCCAGTAATCATGGGTGCAGTCAGTGATCCACTAGGAACGCACTTAGTTAAAAGTTTGAACCATCCTGGTGGCAAAGTTACCGGGGTGCAAGATCGTCAGCCTATTCCAGCTCAATTAAAATTGTTGCGGACGATTTTACCTAAAGCTAAACGGATCGGGGTTGTCTACACCTCAAGCGATGATTCATCCGCATCTGAATATCGTGAATTTAGAAAATTAGCTGAAAAAGAAGGCCTCACAGTTCGTCCATACACGATCACTTCTACCAATGATATTGAACAAGTTGCCCAAATCATGGCGGGCAAAGTTCAAGCAGTGTATGTACCTACCGACAACACCGTTGCTTCAGGAATTGCCACCTTGCTTAAGGTAACTAACGAAGCAAAGATTCCTGTTTTCCCAGCTGCCGATACCATGGTTAAGTCAGGTGGTCTTGCCACTAGATGTGTGAGCCAGTTCGACATGGGAGTTTTAACTGGTCACATGGCCGGACAAATTTTGAAAGGTAAAAATCCAGCAGATACACCGGTTAGAAAAGTGACCAGCTATGAAACTATGATTAACCAAAAAGCCGCAAACGAATTAAACATTCATATTCCAGACAGCGTCATCAAGGCTGCACAAAAGAAAGGACGGATTATCAAATGAGCCTTATTACATCAACTATCGGGCAAGGTCTCTTATGGGGAGTCTTAGCCTTAGGCCTATTTCTCACTTTTAGAATTTTAAATTTCCCTGATATGACTGTTGAAGGAACCTTTCCCTTCGGTGCAGCGATTTGCGTCAGTGCTTTAGTACACGGCGTTGATCCGGTGCTGGCTACCATCCTTTCATTTTTAGGCGGGATGCTTACAGGGTTAGTTACTGGACTACTTTATACCAAAGGCAAAATTCCAGTTTTACTTGCTGGAATTTTAACCATGACTGGTGTCTACTCAGTCAACTTGCGTATTTTAGGTAAAGCAAATGTCGGCTTGCTCAACAAAGCTACTTTGCTTAACGAGAAGTTTTTACAAAAATTGCCTACTAACTTCCCTACTATTGTGGTTGGTCTCTTCTTTGCAGTATTGATTATCCTTTTGTTAGCTGTTTTTCTAAATACCGACCTTGGTCAAAGTTTCATCGCAACTGGTGATAATGAAAAAATGGCTCGCTCACTGGGTATCAACACCGATAACATGAAGATCCTAGGCTTGATGCTTTCAAACGGCTTAATTGGTTTAGCTGGTGGTTTGATCGCCCAAAACGGTGGTTATGCCGACGTTAACATGGGGATCGGAACAATGGTTATCAGCCTTGCCGCAATCATTATCGGCGAAGTCGTTTACGGCAACAATTTAACTTTAACTGCTCGTTTAATTGCCATCATCATCGGCAGTATCATCTACCGTTTGATTTTGTTATTAGTTTTGCAACTAGGCTTCAGCACCAACGACTTCAGATTGATCTCCGCAATTATCTTAGCTATCTGCATGATGTTGCCATTGTTTGAGAAAAAGTTCCATGTACGTAAATTATTGAAAAAAGGAGTTCAAAAACCATGAGCACAATTTTAGATTTACAAAACATTACCACCACAGTTAATGAAGGTACAAACGAAGAAAAGCAAATTCTCAAAAACATCAACTTAAAACTGGAAGATGGCGACTTTGTGACCTTGCTGGGGACCAACGGTGCTGGTAAATCTACTCTTTTAAATATCATCAACGGCTCCATTTTTCCCATTACTGGGAAAGTCCTCTTAAAAGACCGTGATTTAACTCCTTTATCTGAAGTAAAACGTGCCAAGTATATTGCCCAAGTTTTCCAGGATCCTAAGATGGGAACTGCTCCAAGAATGACGGTTGCCGAGAACTTACTTTTAGCTACTAAGCGTGGTCAACATCGTGGCCTGCGCCCTAGAGGGCTCGATAAACACATGAAAGAATTTGAAAAAGAGACTGCTCAGCTGCCTAATGGATTAAATGAGCGCTTAAATACTTTCGTGGGCAATCTCTCAGGTGGTCAGCGCCAAACACTCAGTTTCTTAATGGCTACCATCAAAAAGCCAGAATTATTGTTGCTAGATGAGCATACAGCTGCCCTTGATCCTAATACCAGCCGCGATTTACTCGAATTAACTGATCAAGTTGTACGCGAAGAAAAATTAACCTGCATTATGATCACCCACCAATTAAAAGATGCCATTAAGTATGGCAATCGGATGGTAATTCTGAATAGCGGGCAAATTGTATTAGATGTTAAAGGTGAAGAAAAGAAAGAATTAACTGAAGAAGATATTTTGCAATATTTCACTGATTAGTTATTTTTACTCACATGTTCCGTAAAATAAGCACTATGAAACGGCTTTAATTCTGACTAAAATAAGAATTGAGATCATAATAAAAGGACTTATACTAAGAAAACAGTTATCTAAAATAGATAGCTATTTTTATTTATTTTGCCAATTTTTAACTAAAAATAATTGAAAGCGTTATTCTAGCAACATTTGTGGGACCTAAATTATTTTTTAAAAAATTCAAATTATCCCTTAAATTTTATAATATATGTTATGCAACGAGGATGTAAGGAATGAGGGAACGAAAAGTTCCAACGAGTTTAAGTGATATAGAAATTAGAGGTATTCATTATGTTAGACGCAAAGAAATTAGCTAAAGTTGTTTCAGTCTCAGTCGCTTCAATGAGTTTATTAGGTGTCAGTGCTTCAGTTACCGAAGCTGCTAGTTTCACTGCCCCAAAGTTGGGTGTTGCAGAAGTTGCTCCTACTAACCCAGCTATCAAGAAAGGCGACAAGATCTTCGTTACTGTTAAAGATACCAAGACGCTGTTTTAAACGCAAACGGTGGAAAGCCCGCTAAGACAGTTTCAATGGGTTCAACTTTCACTGCTAAGGATGTTAAGAAGACTAACGGCAAGAAGCTTGTTAAGATCAGTGGCAATCAATAGTTAGACACTAAGGATGTTGTTAAGGATTAATAAAAATATTCAGATCTAACAAAATGAATAACTAAAAAATGCACGAAGCCAAATTCTGACTTCATGCATTTTTATTTTGGTCTAAATTATTTTACGTAGGTTTCTTTAATGCTGATAACTGATAAAGCAGCTAAGAATCCTGAAATACCAGTGATTAACATCATAGCTGGCATTGAGTTACCTACCATTGGGAAGATGATAAAGCTGAGTAATGAAGCGACAATCTGTGGCAAACAAATTGAACAGTTGAATAAGCCAAGGTAGGTTCCCATGTGTTTACCTGATAAAGCGTTAGATACCATAGTCAATGGATAAGTGTTCATCCCTGCCCAGCTGATTCCGATTAAAATGAATGAAAGAATCAGCAGCATTTGTGAATGAACCAAGAAAATTGAAGTGTAGCCAATTGCACCTAATGCCAAACTTAAGCCGTAGCCTAACTTATGACGATTGTTTGGTACTTTAGCCAAAACATATGACCAAATTACAGCCGCAATTGATTGAACAGCAGTCAATACGCCGAACCAGTTACCTGCAATTTGGTAGCCTGCTGAAGAAGCGGAAGTGGTGTTCCATACGTTTTGCGCAATCGCACCAGTTGCATAAGTTGAAAGGTATTGGAATGAAATCCAGCTGAAAAATTGGACTAATGAAACTTGCCAAAATACTTTTGGCGCTTTCTTTAGCAATTCAATCCAACCGCCACCTTCTTTGTTATCTGATTCCTTGATACCATGGTAACGAGCATAAGTTTCTGGATCATATTCATGAACTCTGAAGATGGTGAACAATGAAGTAATTACCAAAACAGCTGCACCAACATAGAATGAAATGACAACTGATTGTGGCACTACACCCTTCTTAGCGGTGTTGGCAACACCAAAGCTGGTTAGCAAGAATGGGAAGAATGCAGCAATTACGGCACCAAAGTTGGAAAGCATACTCTGAATTCCGTAAGCATATGACTTTTGATCGTCGTTGACCATATCACCGATCATCATCTTAAATGGTTGCATCGCCATGTTAGAAGCGACATCCAAAACAGCGATTGCGACAGCACCAAAGATAAGTGCTTCTAAGGATCCATATCCTAAACCGAAACTACCGACGTTAGGCAAAATGACCATCGTGATAACGGCAAAAATCATCCCGATCAATAAATATGGCAATCTTCTCCCGATTTTAGGAATCCAAGTACGATCTGATAAGGATCCGATTCCTGGTTGCACCACCAGACCAGCAAGTGGTGGCAAAATGAAGAACCAACCTAATTTTGTTGGGTCAGCCCCTAAAGTTTGGAAAATTCTACTCATTTGTGAAGTTTCCAAAGTAAATGCAATTTGTACGCCTAAATAACCTAAGCTAATCATCCAAATAGTGGAAGCGGCTAGCGTTGGTAAACCTGATTTTTCTTGCTTCAAGTTCTCTTTCTCCTTCCATCTAAATCGCTTTCATATTTTAAATGATATCGATTTCAGAAAGAGCTTTCAATATGATTTGCTCTGTTAACGGTAACTTAATTGCATAAACATTTCTTGATTTTTTCTAAAATCGGCATACTTAATCTACGCTCTCTCCATCTCCTGGTAGTAAAATATTCTCATAGATTATGGGGGTATGAAACTATGCTTTCACTTTTGTTAACAATTTTCTTGATTTGGCTTTTCTTCAAGTTGGGGGTTGGCTTAATCAAGATTTTTGGCTTCTTACTCATTGCCGGATTGATTTTCGTATTTTGCGCATACTTGCTCATCCCATTCCTGGCTCTGGTAACCGTGGGTGGATTGTTGTTCGCGGCAATAAGATAATTTAATTGAATAAAAAATAAAGAGGCCTTTCGGCCTCTTTTTTACATGCTCTTCAAATTTTTAACAATCAATTTAGCTAATATCTCATAGCCTGCATTCCCAAAGTGCAAACCATCATTTTTCATTCCTTGGGCAGTCTTCTTGATGTCCCCTGCATCTAACATCGCCTGACATAAATCCGCATATCTAAAATGATATTCCTGAGCGACTTCTTCGACTGCTTTGGCATATTTTTCTACTAAAGCATTATCGCGCACAAGCTGCTTTTCCTCATCAACGGCGGGTGGCGAAACAAGCAAAACATGTGGCGGATAATATGCACAAATTATCGCTGAACAAATCAATTCCATATTTTGCTTAAATTGCGTTAACGGTACCTGCTTATGCGTTGCCAGATCATTAGTCCCAAGTAAAATTACCAAGTTATCGCACTTTTTCACGTTCAAAACTAATTCATTAAGTCTTGCAAAAAACGCACCTGAATTGATCCCCGACACTGCAGTATTTTCAATTTCTACGTCAGGCAACATCTTTTTTAAATTCCAGTTAATATGCGGCTCTTCTTTGCCTTCATTGCGTGCGATGATGCTATCGCCTGTCAGTAATAATCTCATTTTAGAACTGCCTTCTTCTTACTCTTTTTAGTTGGCTTAATGCCTAAAACATCCAAGAAGAAAGTAAAGATTGGCACACCTACGATCAAGCCCCAGCTGCCCCAGAAATGTTCTGCCACAAGCAAAACCAAGAATGTGTAGAAAATTGGTAATTCAGTCTTGCTGGCCATGAACTTAGGATTTAAGACATAGGCTTCAACGGCGTGAATAATCATGATCATAATGAAAATGTAAATCACGTAGCGAATGCCGCCTACTGAGTAGCCCACAATACTTAGCGGAATCAGCGAAATGATTACACCAGCAACTGGAACCAAACTCAAAATGAAGACCATCAAACCTAAGGCGACAATCTGTGGCATTCTCATTATAGCCAAACCGATCATTGTCAAAGCTGTGTTACAAATCGCAATAAGGAATTGGGCCTCAAGCACTACACCAAAGGTATTGGTAAATTTTTTACCGAAGTAACAAATATCTTCAAAGAGCCACTTCAAGTAGCCGCTTTTAACGAATAAACTAGAGAATTCTCTCATCTTCTTTAATTCAATCGTGTAAAAGAAACTTAAGATCAGTGACATAAATGTCGCGATGGTCAGCGTGCCGATATTAGTAGCAGTGTGAAAGGCAAAAGTCATAGCGTGCTTTGCCTGTTCAATCAACTCACTTTTACTAATGTAACGCGTTACGTACGACATCAAACGCAACGATTCATCGCTTTCATAAAATACCATAACAGACTTCACCATCTTACTGATTTGCACCACCAGCATGGGCAAGTAAACCGTTATAACGAAATACAATAGTGCCAGAATTATCAGATACGTGACGACAACTATTATCCCTGTCGGCATCTTAGGAATGTAACGCTGGACTAAACGAATCAGGTGCACGATTACGTAAGTAAAAATAAATGTTAACAGAATCGTATTCATCATTGCCCGCATCTCGTACAAACAAGCTACGATTAACAAAAATACGACAACTCTACGCAATGGCACATTGTCTTTAAATTTTTGCCAAGCTGTATTCATGAATCAAACCTCGTTTTTTCCATTATTTTTGATTGTAACATGATAATTTTCTATATTTTTTGCTTTCTAAAGCTATACCACATTTTATCTAAAATTTTTTCTAATTTATTAGCCCTATTCTGATGGGATTTGCAGTTTACAAATCAATGCTATCCGCGATAATTTTCTACAAACCACAAGATATTGTGGTACATTTAGATATGTGCTCATACATAATGTGTTTTGTGAAACAATAATAATCTTTTAGGAGTGAAAAACATGCCATCTACTAGAATTGAACTAGATCAAAACTTTATTGATCAAGTGAAACATGAAATCAAACCTCACTGGGGTGAACTTGGCTGGGTAACTTATAAGAGAACTTATGCCCGTTGGCTTCCTGATCAAGATCGTTCAGAAAACTGGGATGAGACAGTTAAGCGTGTGATCGAAGGTAACATCAACCTTGATCCACGTCTAAAAGACTCTCCCTCTAAAGAAGTTATCAGCGAATTGACCAATGAAGCTAAACGATTATTCCGTTTAGTTTATGGCTTATCAGCTACTCCTTCAGGTCGTAACCTTTGGATTTCAGGAACCGATTATCAAAAACGGACTGGCGATTCATTAAACAACTGCTGGTTCATCGCTATTCGTCCTCAAGAATATGGCGACAGTCACATCGTGCCTTCTTACGTTGATAAGAGAGAAAAAGCTGTCTCCATGCCTTTCTCCTTCCTATTCGATCAATTAATGAAAGGCGGCGGCGTTGGTTTTTCAGTTGTTAACGACAACATCAAGCAAATTCCTAAGGTTGATAACAAAATCGATTTAACTGTTGTAATCGATAAAGGCAGCAAGTCACACGATGCCTCAATCAAGGTTGGCGCCGTTGATAAAGACGAATGGAAAAAGCAAAATCCAGATCAAGACGACGTGATTTACTACAGATTGCCTGATACTCGTGAAGGCTGGGTTCTTGCCAATGCCCGTTTAATTGATATGCACTTTAACCAAACCAATCCTGATCGAAAGACCAAATTAGTTTTGGACATTACTGATATTCGTCCATACGGTGCCAAGGTCCATGGCTTCGGCGGTACTGCTTCAGGTCCAATGCCTTTAGTTGAAATGTTTATCGATATCAACAACGTCATTAATGCCCGCGCAGGTAAAAACTTGACTGCTGTTGATGCGACTGACATTTGTAACTTGATTGGTAAAACAGTTGTTGCCGGCAACGTTCGTCGTTCAGCTGAGCTTGCACTTGGCTCTAGCGACGACCAAGACTTTATCAAGATGAAGCAGGATAAGAAAAAGCTTTATCACCACCGTTGGGCTTCTAACAACAGTGTGGCCATTAATTCTAAGTTTAATAATTATGGTCCAATTGCTGACGGCATTTTGCATAATGGCGAGCCTGGTATCGTTAACTTAGATTTGTCACGCAACTATGGTCGTATTGTTGATGGCTATCAACCAGGAATTGACGATGACGTTGAAGGTACTAATCCTTGTGGCGAAATTTCTTTGGCAAATGGTGAGCCATGCAACTTGTTTGAAGTCTTCCCATACATCGCTGAAATGCAAGGCTGGGACTTAAAAGAGGCCTTCGCCTTAGCTACTCGTTTTGCTAAGAGAGTTACCTTTAGTCACTACGACTGGGAAGTTTCACGTAAGATTATTCAAAAGAACCGCAGAATCGGTATTTCAATGTCTGGTATTCAAGACTGGCTGCTTAATGACTTGGGCCACAGAGTAGTCACTGGCTTTGAAGATGCCGTTGATGCAGAAACTGGTGAAAAGATTAAGAAACCAATCTATGATTCACAGGCAGTTGAAAGAGTGGATGGCTTATACAAGGCTGTAGTCGACGCAGATAAGGCCTACAGCAAGGAATTAGGCACCCACCCATCAATTAAGCACACCACAGTTAAACCATCTGGTACGGTGGCTAAATTGGCTGGTGTGTCAGAAGGGATGCACTTCCACTATGCTGGTTATTTGATTCAGAGAATTCGTTTCCAGGCTAGCGATCCATTGCTTCCAGCCTTAAGAGAATGCGGCTATCATACTGAACCAGATATTTACACTAAGAACACTATTTGCGTCGAATTTCCATTACGAGCTGCTCACGCCGATAGTAAAAACTTTGCTTCTGCCGGAACGGTTTCAATTGCGGAACAATTCGCGACCCAAGCATTCTTGCAAACATACTGGTCTGACAATGCCGTCAGCTGCACCATCACCTTCCAATCAGATGAAAGTGACGAAATTGCTCCACTTCTTCACCAATACAGACACACTATCAAATCAACTTCACTTCTTCCTTACTACGGTGGTTCACTCAAGCAAGCTCCAAAAGAGCCAATTGACAAGAAGACCTATAAAGAAAGAGCTGCTTTGATTACTGATGATGTTGAAGAAGTATTTGCAAAGCAAAATGATGATCAAAAGGGATTAGAAATTGTAGGACAAACCGACTGTGAAGGCGGAGCTTGCCCAATCAAGTAATTTATTAGAAGATAAAAATGAAGAACAAACACAAATTTAGTTTATTATTTACAATCGTTGCATTTTTAACTTTATTTTTGACGGGATGCTCAAATAATAGTTCATCCACTGCCAAAAAGAGCTCTAACAATCAAATTACGGTTAACTACACCTTGAAACAAGGCAAGAAAACCGTAAGTGATAAATCCGTTAAGATTCCTAAGAAAAAGGCCAAGGTAATTACCGGTCTTAAGAAAGCATGGAAAGTGCAAGAAACTAAGGGCTTTATTACTTCAATCGATGGTAAAAAGCAAAACCCTAAGAAAAAGATTTATTGGACTTACACAATTAACGGCAAATGGGCAACCAAAGGTGCCGACAAACAAGCTGTTGCTAACAAGGATAAAGTTAAATTTACTCTAGACAAGGTGAAGTAATTTATGGTTACTGAGCGGCTGCAAATCAAACAAATCGCATTACTGGCCATGCTTACAGCAATGTGCGTGGTCTTGCGTATCTTCAAAATTATTCCTATTCCCAACGTACAACCAGTAACTGATATCTTGATGATTGTTACTCTTTATTTGGGTATCGGCTCAGGTATCACTTTAGCTGCTTTGACAATGTTGATTTCTAATATTTATTTGGGATTCGGCATTTGGACTATTCCCCAAATCTTAGCTTATGCTGGTTGTGTATTAACTGTGGCCTTTTTAAACAAAGTTACGCCACTGCAAAATCACTTTTGGTTACAGGTAGCTTTGGCCACCTTTTTAGGTTGGGAATACGGCTTTTTAGTCGACCTGGGGATGACTATTTTCGGTGGTTTGCCTGCTTTCATCGCTTACCTTGTTTCTAGCTTCGCCTTTGATACCTACCATGCAATTGGCAACTTTGCCTTCTACTTTGTTTTATATAAACCAATCACCAAAGCACTTGAAGCCTATCAACGGAGGATAATCTAATGACAATCAAAATCTACACTAAAGTTGGCGACAAAGGGCTAACCAAGCAGGTTACTGGTAAAATAGTGCCAAAATATGACCTGCAAATTGAAGCATTGGGCAATGTGGATGAGCTTCAATCATACCTTGGTGTGGTGATCGCCAACTTATCAAAGAATTGCCGGGAATTACGTGAAGAGCTGGAAAACGTTCAGCGTAATTTATACCAACTGCAAGCCGATATTGTCGTTAAGCACCATCATGAAATTAGTGAGAAAAATGTCACACAGTTAGAAGACCGCATTAATAAATTAACTCCTAAAATACCCACTATTCCTGAATTTATCTTGCCTGGTGGCAAGGTTACGGGTGCTAACTTACAATATGCTAGAACCGTTGCTAGACGTGCCGAAAGGTCTTTAGTCAAGTTGAGTTTAAATGAACAAAAATTAGACGATTGCGATTTGGAGTATATGAATCGCCTTTCCGATTACCTTTTCATCTTAGGACGCTACGCAAATGTACTTGATGGTTACACCGAAATAAAAAGCAAAGTGCGAGAAAAGAACCGTATTAATGGCTAAAAAAACACCGTTGCCGGATTAAGCAGCGGTGTTTTTGTTTGAGCGATTTTCTTTTTCAAGAATTGCTTTCTTTATTTCCATAAACTTAGGTGCATCCAAAACTCTTAATTTAGGGAAGCTCTTAAGCATACGTTTTTGGTTCCAACTTAAACGATTTGGTTTTAATTCGTCGTAGTGCTGAATAACTGAGTGATGCCAGTCGCCAACTTTAAGTCTGCCTTTCTCAGCCATTCTGCTTTCTACTCTGGATCTAACGCGTTCAATAAATTGGTTGATGCGATTGTCCCACATCTTGGTTGTAATATGGAATCTTTCGACACTGATTACAGTTAAGATTGTATCGATTCCCATAACTATCGTGATCCCTACAGCTAACCAACCATGCGTATCTCTTTCCTCAATATTGATAATCTTTTGTACAAATGGCTGGATAAATTTTACTAGTAGAATTACGCCGAAGCCCCAGAATAAGGAAATAACTGGCGCTACACGACCTTGGATGTTACCCCACAATTTTGAGTAATCCCATAATTTAAGATGGAAGACTTTTTCAAGGAATAAACTCGCGACATATTCGAAGACTGTCGCGACAATGATTCCGACGATAAATAGCAAGAAGATATTGTCTTGGACATCTTTAGTGCAGATTAAGACTGTAGTAACTGCGAATCCATAGACTGGACAATATGGGCCAAACAAAAAGCCACGATATTCATAATGATGATCTTTGATCGAACAATATATTGTTTCCCATAACCAGCCAATAAAAGAATATGTAAAAAATAAAACAATAATTTCAGAAATAGTGTATGGCATCTTTATATTTCTCTTTCAATATACAAGCTTATATATCCATAATAAGTGAAAGAGAGTAATTTGGCTATCGAAAATATAGATTTTATTAACTATCTACTTTTCCTTTTTTAAGCCCAATGTAAGGGCACCCACAATTAGAGCAAATAAACCGATGATAGACAAGAAAAGTGATGCAGATTCGCCTGCTTTAGGAAGGCTAGCTGAAGAAGTTCTATTTCTGTGTCGATTATGCTTTTTGAAGCTAACTTCTTTTAGATCATCATCGTCTAAAATTTTATCTGCGACAGTTTTGAAGTCCTTATCACTATGTCTAATCCTAGTCGCCTTAGGTGTACTAATTGTAGTTGGCTGATTATCCAAGCCTGTTAAACCCGTTACTGGGAGCTTTAACTCTTTATTTCCTGATTCAGTGTCTGCTTTTTCTTCTCTTCTTCCATCAGCATTTCGAGCCACCAGCATCTCATTTCCGTCTGTCCTTCTAATTCGCGTAGCTTTTTCCCCATATCTATACCTTTTTGTATTCTTCTTTCCAGTCTCTTGCGTCTCGAGAAGTTTGCCAAAAATGCTTGTAATCTCTTCATCTTGAATTTTTCCTCCATAAATATTTTGATTAGTTGTTTCGTCATTTAATTTGTAGCTAACAGCTACCTGATTCACAGCGCCAAGTGCAGCATAATCCTTAACTTGAGTGGCATAGCTGATACTAATCGGACCACGATATTTTTTATCATCTAAAGTTAGCGTTAAATTATTTTGATTAATCTTTGGATTTTCTTTGCCAAACTTAATTTCATGGTTTGCGACTTGGACCTTTAAAGATTTTTCATCCCAAATTAAACCTTCAGGTATAGCATTTTCCACTACAACTTGATCATATTCTGCCTTTTTTGGATCAATCTTGATTTCCCAGGAAATATTGTCTTGATCAAAAATTCCGTTAATATCAACAGAGCTAATTTCTTCTACAGGATTATTTTGTCCTACTACATGAAGAAACTTAGTTAAATCACCCGCTTGAATAAACAAGGTCTGACCTCTTTCAGATTTGTTTTTAACTTGCAGATCAAAATCAATTTGACCAGTTACATTTTCAAAATCCTCTATATTGTCATTGAATAAGACAACTACGCCATCTTGATCAACAACATATTGACCTACTTCATGATCTCTACCTGCTTCATCCTGAATTATGAGTCTATTATTTTCTTTAATCCCTTGAAGCGATGCACCACCTACATTTTCCCACGTAATTTTCATCAGACTGTTAGCAGTAAAAGCCTGTCTTCTATCACTAAACTTGGCCTGCACATGCACAAAATCATCGTTAAACTTGGCTCTCTTTTTATCAACCTTGAGTGAGACAAAATTATCGCTCACATCCATCACGGCTGCCTGAACGGTTCTTACTCCTTGGGCAAAGGATAAAAAACAAAAGAAAGCAATGCCTACAAGAATCTTTCTCATTTTTCCCTCCGTACAACTTTTTTGTTATTTGAAATTATACGGAGATAAACTTGTAGAACAATGCTTTCTTCAATGGAAAAATACACTTTTACAGTTTTGTCGCAATTTAGCAAACAAAACTGCTTTTTCTACTCTAAGTCAAGTGTTATCAACGATTTTAAGCAATTTTATTTTGAAATACAGGCCTAATCGGGAAATGGCTCCCGGAGAATCGAGTTAAAT
>NZ_LARO01000099.1:0-1475 GCF_000980505.1 Lactobacillus sp. N54.MGS-719 | reverse complement strand
GGTTCTATGATAAATCCTGTTGATAGATTTCTATGATATTCTATCAATAGGATTTTTTGCATTAAAAAAGAGGCACAAGCCTCACTGCATAATGTCCTTTGATACCACTCTTTAGAAATTAAGGTGAATTGCTTATGTCCTCTTGTAATGATTGTATTAAATTTTCTCTGAATATTAAAGACCCTTTGTTAGAATTTTTGGATATCTCAACTGGCAAATATCGTAATCGTGAAGCCAAGTTCTACCACGCTATTGTACATTTAGACCATTGCTTAAACTGCGGCTCAGATAACATCGTACATAATGGTCACCTATATTCAAATGTGCGTTATCCTGCTTTAGATGCTAGTCTACCTGTCTTTATCAGAATAGCTAAAGAAAGAATTATCTGCCGTAATTGTCAGACGAATTCGATGGCTCAAACGGAACTAGTAGATAAATACTGCTGTATTTCTAATGCCACCAAGCGTAAAATTATTGGCTCTTTAACCGAAGACTGGTCCATGAAGAGCATTGCCAGACAAACTTCAACTTCAACCAATACCGTGCAACGCGTACTAGAGAAATATAGTCCGTCTTCCTTTGAAGATACCGACTGGCTGCCGGAATACCTGGCTTTTGATGAATTCAGAGGCGTTGGCAGACAGCTGCACTTTATTGCCATTGATGGTCACACGCACAAAATAGTTAAGGTACTGCCTACCAGATTAAAAAAAGATATTATCAATTACTTTAAGCGTTTCCCAATAACCGTAAGAAACAAGGTTAAGACTGTAACTATGGATCTTAATTACTATTATGACATTATGGCTAAGGAGCTTTTTCCTAATGCTCAAGTAATCCTCGACCGTTTCCATATCGTTCAGATGCTTAACCGTTCCTTTAATTCCTGTCGCATTCAAGAAACGAAGAAGCACAAAAAAGGTTCATGGGAATACAACCTGCTTAAATATTACTGGAAACTTTATCTTAAGCCTTTTGATGACCTGGAAAAAGTTAAGCCGTGCTATCAATCCAGATTAAAAAATACCCTAACTCAAGAACAAATCGTGGCTGATGGGCTTTCTTTAAACAATGAGCTTGAAAATACTTATAACCTTATGCAAGATATCAGTAAAGCTTTAAAAGATAGAGATACCAAGAAGTTACGAAGCCTAATTCAAAGCAAAGATCATGTTGGCAATATGATGCACACCACTTTAAATACTTTCAAACGTAATCTACATGATATTCTCAACGCTGCTAAGTTCGATGAATCAAACGGTTGCCTTGAAGGAACCAACCGTAAGATTAAACAGATTGAACGTACTGCCTACGGTTACGCTAACTTCAATCATCTAGTAACCAGGATCAAGCTAGAAGAAAAGGATGCCATTATTAAAGAAAAAGCATCAGACTACTATTTAGCAGCCTAATGCCTTTCCCTATTATTTAATTTTTAATTGACTTTTATCAACACCATTTGACAAAGAGCC
>NZ_LARO01000018.1:0-32344 GCF_000980505.1 Lactobacillus sp. N54.MGS-719 | reverse complement strand
TAATGACTTTTTACAAGTACTCTCAACTGCACTAATCAAAAACCACGATTTAGTAGTTGCCGAGGAATTAAGAAACAGAAACCTGTTAAAGAATCATGCTTTGTCGCAATCAATTTCTGATGTCGGCTGGCGTAGTTTCCTGAATATGCTGGCTTATAAGGCAGATCTATATGGTAAAGAATTTCTAACAATTGATCCTAAATATACTACTCAACGCTGTCATGCTTGTGGCAGTATTATGGGCCAAAATGGTTATAAGAAATTAACCCTTAAGGATCGGGAGTGGACTTGTCCAATTTGTCGAATGCCCCATATTCGTGATTGGAATGCGGCAGTGAACATCTTAGAAAAAGGATTAAGCAAGTGGCAAAATCCTAAAATAAAAAAAGCAGCCTAGAAAGGCTGCAGTCCGTTAGCAACTCGCGGACTTAAAAGGCTTTGGTAATTAGACGACCTCTATCGGCAATAGTCAAAAGACTATTGCTGGTAAGTCAAGTCCGTATCTAAGCAAGTTGGTGTTCTGGTTAGCGCAAGCTAACGAGCCACTAAGCCCTAGACTTCAGTCTAGGGTAGTTGACGAAAAAAGGAGAGATGTAAATGAGAAAAATGATATTTATTGCTAACGGTAACAAAGAAGAAAAAGGCAATTAAACTAGTAAATTCTAATTTAGCATGATAACAAATTCTTAAATTACACACCCAATCCCCTTAAAACGAAAAGATTCCTGAAACTCGGTTACGAATTTCGGGGATCTTTTTATTGCTTTAAAATCTGTGCAAAGCGACTACGTAGACAACCAAAATCACACCCAAGATTAAGAAAATAATTGCAAGAGTGCGTTGCCATTTGGCTTCGTTTGTACTGTTTTTATTATTTTTCTTAGCATTGTTTTGCTTTTCGTTTAAGTATCTAAAGTATGAAATTGCCGCTACAAACAGGCAAAGAATTCCAATTATTAACATAAGAGTCCTCTCAAAAATCTGTATCTTTTTTATCTAATTTTACGCAAAAAAATAAAACTCTTCAAATTCGAAAAGCCTTATTTTTAATAAACAATTACTGGTTCATTAGTTATGACGTTGTCCCAAACGCTTCTGATTTCTGCAGGACGAATGTTAACACAACCGTGTGAACCACCTTGTAAGTAAGCTGTCTTGCTCCAGTCGGTTCTCTAACTAGCATCATGCAAGCCACAACCACTTAAGGTAAATGGCATCCAGTATTGAACCTTTGATGCGTATTTAGAACCGTCATCGTTAAATCCGCGGAGCACACTTGGTGATTGCTTGTACATGATGTACCAAACACCCTTGGGAGTTTGGCTGCCTTTACCACCTTTAAGAGTACCAGTAACGACATCATTCAAGTGAACTGCCACGCGGCCCTTGCGGACAATCCATAATTCTTGGTTCTTGATAGAAACTACAACGTAGTTATTGCCGATACCGTTGTTGCTCTTGCCATAGCCGTGAGCATAAGTACTGAAGCCTTCGCCGTAGATGTATTTACTACCATCAACAGTAGCATCGCCGTTCATAAAGGCTTTTTCTACAGCTGTAGTGGCTTTCTTTACATAAACGCCCCAGCCGTAGCTTTCGTTAGTAGTGGTAATGGTTTTACCATCAACTTTATTGCCAACGGGAACTGCAATCTTGTAAGTTTTTTTAAGCGTCTTAACTTGGTTATTGATTTCTTTTAACTTCTTAGTTAAGCCCTTAACGTCAGTAAATTGATATTTGCCATCCTTATAAGTAACTTCACGAATCAAATCAGCGGCATTTAGCTTGAAGCTCTTACCAGCAATGTTGTAAGTAACAGAAGCTTTTTGCATCTTTTGCAAGTTCTTTTTTGCTTCGCTTAAGTCCTTTGAGTTGTAAGTGTACTTTTTATTGTTAGGCAAGTCTGTATGTTGTTTATCGAAGTAATTTTGTACAGTTTGACTATCAATTGTTTGGATGTTGGTGTCTCGTTCAGAAACCAACTTCTTGTTTCTCAAGAAGAATACGTTGTCGGCCTTTTCGTTAATCTTGTTGGTAGCCTTGTTAACAGTTAAATTGCCAACCTTGACCCCATAGATAGTAACGTTAGGGTTGAAGTGAGTAGTCGCAAAAGTGCGTTGCTTTTGTTCGGCTTGAACTCGCTTGTTGTGAATAAACACACCACAAATAATTGCAATTATGATAATTACGCCGATAATTATTAAATAGAGATTATTGCGGTTATTATGTTTTCTAAGTTCTCTTCTAGATTGCATATTGTTATTATCCATCTCTTGAATTTTCGAATAAGCGTTTGCTTTGACATAGTATAGCAAGTGTTACTAATATAGTAAAGTTACGTGCTTATTTTACTTTATTAGCAATGTAGATAACATCATTTATTTTAGGAGGGGGAAAATATGAATAATGATCCATTAGTTTTCCAGCTAAGCGTGGCAAAGGATAAACCCCAGTCTTATCGTAAGGATAAGAAGAAAAATGTTTGTCCCTTTTGTGATGTCGCAAGCCTAACTGACATTTACAAAAAAGAGGACGACATTATTTGGCTGCACAATAAGTACCCAACTTTACGTGATACTGTTCAGACTGTTTTAATCGAGTCGAGCGACCATAACGGCGATATAAGCACCTATACTAAGGAACACAACCGTAAATTGATGCGTTTTAGTTTGGATTGCTTTGACCAAATGAACCAAGATACCAACTACGAGTCAGTGGTGTGGTACAAAAATTATGGTCCTCATTCTGGTGGCTCATTGATTCATCCCCATATGCAGATTGTTGGCTTCAAGCATGAGGATGGCTATAAGTACATTCACCCTAACAACTTTGAAGGCAAGACCCTGTTTGATGAAGATGGGGTAGAGGTCAACATCGCGGAACATCCCGTCCGAGGCTACACTGAATTAAATATTAACTTGATTGATCGTATCGATGTTGATCTTTGGGCTGACTGGTTGCAAAGTGGTGCGAAATACCTGCTTAACGTTATGTATAATGGCAGATGCGATTCGTATAACTTATTCTTTTATCCACGTAACGATGGTGGCATTTGTGCTAAGTTTATAACGCGTTTTGAAGCGCCACCTTACTTTGTGGGTTATAAACTGTCCCAGGTAAACGATGAAATCACGCTGGATAAAGAAGCACATCGCTTTAGAAAATTTTATGATGAAGGTTCTAAGGTAGAATAAAAAAAGCATTCTCGATTGAGAATGCTTTTTCGCTAGAATTCAGTATGAATAATGTTGTCTTCAGGACGGTGAGCTTGGATCCGGAGTACGTTCCAGTCAAAGACGTCGTCTGGCTTAATCAAATTAATGGTCAATTTGCCATCTTTCATAGCAAAATCAAGTTCAGTTCTGTGCTCGATCCATTCAACGCGGTTAGGCTCTTTATCTAGGCCTTCAACTACGATCTTAGCTGGAATATCCTTCAAGAAGACATATTTCTGATAATCAGCATGGCGGTTTTCTAAAATGAAACCATCACTGACAGTTAAAGGGCTAGGCTTGCCTTCGTTAAAGGCATGACCAAATTGGTGCATCCATGAATTAATGGTATCAAGCAACTTTTGGGTAGCTTCATCGAATTTACCGTCATTAACAGGGATGTTAATAATGGTAGCTTCACCATTTTTACGATTATTAACCATCGTATCAATTACGTTAACGCTGGCTAAATCGAGGCCAGCTTGCTCGTCAGCTAAAAAGATCGTGTACTTTTCGCAGGCTTCTTTAAAAGCAGCAGGATCGCTACTCATAACGGCACGGGCACCAATGTTACGTGCAGTTTTAACTAAAAAATCGGCGTCAAAGTCACCAGTTGTTTTAAAATTTAAGACAATTGCAAAATCAGGATTCATCTTTTTGTCCTCCTTGTTAATTACTAACTTAGTTTACCGTAAAGGAATAAAAATGAAAATTATTATTGCCCCAGCAAAAATTATGAAAATCGACCGTGATTCATTTCCCGTGCAATCAAAGCCGGAGTTTTTGACTAAGACCAGAATACTAGAGCATTTTTTGAAGTCACGCACGAAAGAGCAACTAGATACTTTGTGGCATGCTAGTCAAAAGGTGACGGAACAGAGCATTCTTCAATTAAAAAATATGGACTTGGATGATCGCTTAACACCAGCAATTTTAGCCTTTTCAGGCATTCAATATCAGTACATGGCACCAGACATTTTTACCCAGCCAGCGCTTGATTATATCCAAAAGAATTTGCGCATTCTTTCCGGTTTTTACGGGATGCTCAGGCCATTTGACGGTGTTTGTCCATATCGTTTGGAATTAAACACCAAGATGATCGGCTTTCGTGACTACAGTCTCTACCACTTTTGGGGCGATGACATTGCCAATAGTTTGTTTAAAGAAGACGATACAGTAATCAATTTAGCCTCAAAGCAGTATATGCGCTTGATCAAGCCATATCTAAATGAAAAGCGTAGAATGATAACCATTGATTTTCAAGAATTAAAAAATGGTGAATGGAAAACCGTTGGTGTCCACGCTAAGATGGCGCGCGGTGAAATGGTGCGTTTTATGGCAGAAAACCAAATAAAAAATCCCGCAGATTTGCGAGATTTTCATGATTTTGAATTTCAATTTGAGCCAGAAGTTAGTTCAGATGATCATTATATTTTTAGAACTGCCTTCGATTTTAGTCAGCGCTAGAATAATGGTTTTAAAAATTGTGCGGTTAGGTCAGCTGCTTCATCTTTGTATTGACCAGTAAAGCTATGATCTGCATTTTCGATAGTATGCATTTCACTATTTGCGTAAACTTCGTCATACTTTTTAGCATACTTAGGATCAACGACTTGATCGTTAGTGCCAACAATGACTGATACCGGACCAGTGAAGCGCTCAGATACTTCGTAAATTGGCAAAACTTGTGCGGTTCTTAAGTAGAAGCCGCCTAATTTTTTATCGCCAAGAGGCACAGTTGCAGGAATGTGATCAGGATTGTAAGTTGCGCCTTGTGTATCGCCCTTTAATGCATCGTCCTTAAGTTGAGCTGCAGGGGCCAAAAGCACAACCTTTTTGATAATGTCGGGATAAAGTCCAGCGAGCATTGAGGCAATTACGCCGCCTTGAGAATGACCTACTAAAAAGATATTGCGCACGTGTGGATCGGTACGGACATATTCCAAAATAGCTTGACCATCGGCAATTTCGTTGCACACAGTCATATTTTCAAATTTACCGTTGCTTTCACCATGACCATTGAAGTCAAAACGCACGCTGGCTACATTTTTGTCACGTAAGTCGTCAGCAATCTGTCTTAATAGATCAGTATTTCTATTTGCAGTGAAGCCGTGCATAAGTATAGCCATGTCATAAATTTCGCCAAAAGGCTCTTCACGATCTCCTACTAAGGTGAGACCATCTCTTTCAATTGTAATGCGGGACATAGATTTCCCCCTTTCTTCATGCTTTACATTTATTGTAAGCTTTTTAAGTTTAAAAACGGCAAAAAAAAGAGTTTAAGAAATTGTAAAGATTGGCGCAATGAGCGTAATATTTAGTTATTGAATATGGGAGGAAACAATAATGGAAATTGTATTTATCCGTCATGGTCAAACAGACGTAAATAAAGATAACCGACTTCAAGGTGCAAAAGTTGATGCGGAATTAAATGATTACGGCCACGAATATGCCAGAAAAGCAGCCAAGAATTTTGATGAAAGTGAATTTGATGTTGTTTACTCAAGCCCAATGAAGAGAGCGGTAGAAACAGCCAAGATTTTTACTAAGGGTAAAAAAGAGATCAACTTGGATGACCGCTTGCTTGAATTCGACTTCGGCGATTGGGACGGCATGAAGATGGATGAAATTGGTGAAAAATATCCGGATGTTGTCGATCCTTGGGGCAAGGTAAATCGTGACTATGTTAAATATTCTAAGAATGGCGAAAGCTATGAAGATTTTGACAAACGTTGTGGTGAATTCTTAGATGAAATGTACCGCAAATATCCTGATAAAAAGGTTTTGGTTGTAGCTCATGGCCGTTTAATCAGAATGATGGCTGCTCACTATTTGACTAACGGTGACATGGATAAAATCGATACGCCAGACAACAGCGCCTTAACTAAATTCAGCGTAAAAGGTGGCATTGCACGTTTGGTATACTACAACCGTGTGCTTGCTTAAGAGAAATAAAAAATTTTTCTTTTTTTATATGCATGTATTGACAATGTGTCACAAAGAGTTATTATATTGCATAAGTGACAATTCGTCATTAATAGGGGAAAGAGGGATAACGATGGTTAAGTCTACATTTACAAATTTACCAACTGCTAAACGTCAAAAAATTGAAGCAGTATTGCTGGAAGAATTCAGCACCTATCCTTTAGCACAAGCTAAAGTGTCACACATTGTCAAAAAAGCAGACATTGCTCGAGGAGCATTTTATAAATATTTTGATGATCTAACAGATGCATATCTTTACATGTATCACATTGCAATCGAAACGATTCATACAAATATGAGTCCTGATGAAAAATTTGATCCGGATCATTTTTATGATCGTGTAGTGAAATTCATCGATGAAACGCAATACAGCAAGTTTGAACCGATGATGAAACTGCACATGGCTCAAAATAAATATTTGATTCCGGATAACTTTAAGATTTACTCCAGACAATTGCTTAATATGAGCCCAGAGATCTGGAGTGCCATGGTCTTAAGCCATGAAGTAATTAATCTCTGCTTATCTGATCCTAAAAACAAAGAAAAGAATTTGGCTCGCTATAAAAAGAGCTTGGGAATCATTGCAAAGGGGATGGACTAGTTGTTTTTAGCGATTAAGGAAATTAAGCATGAAAAGCTTCGTTACGGATTAATTATTTTAATGATTTTCTTGATCAGTTATTTGATCTTTATGTTGTCATCTTTATCAGTGGGACTGGCAAGTGAGAATACGCAAGCCATTGGAAGTTGGGATGCACAAAAAGTAATTCTGAATAAGAATTCCAATGTCAGCATGTTCCAATCTATTCTTACCAAAAAAGATGTTAAGAATGCTAATGTAGGCAAGGATGAAGCATATGTTGGTCAATTAGGAATAGTTGTCAAAGAAAAGAATCGTGAGACTGTTTCTGCACAATTTTTAGGGGTTAAGAAAAATCAATTTATCTATCAAGACCAAAAATTAGTTTCTGGTAAGAAGGCTACTAAAAACAATCAAGTTACAGTAGATTCTAGTTTTCGAGATAAGGGTTATAAGCTGGGCGATAAAATTAGTCTAAATGGTTCAAGCAAGAAATATAAGATCGTTGGTTTCGTTCAAAATGCCAAGATCAATATTGCCCCAATTGTTTATGGCTCATTAACTACATGGAAGAAAATGCGGATGGCCGCACCAAATGTAGTTGCCTCAGCTATTATTTCACGAGATAGCAGTTATAAATATAACCATAAGAATGCTAAAACTTATCCAATTGCTAAATTCATCAATAAATTGCCAGGCTACACCGCTCAAAACACAACCTTTGAGTTGATGATTGGCTTCTTATTTGTCATTTCACTTATTATCGTTGCAGTCTTCTTGTACATTTTAACCATGCAAAAGATGCACAATTTTGCCGTTATGCGTGCGCAAGGTATTCCAAGCAAGACCTTGGTTGGGGCAACGATTAGCCAATCAATTATCTTAGTAGCTATCGGTGTCATTATCGGTTTGATTTTGATGTGGATCACTAACGCAGCTTTGCCTGCAGCAGTTCCAATAAGTTTCACGCCAATGATTATGGTTGGTGGAACAGTTGGCATGCTTGTAATGGGAATTATTGGTAGTTTGATTCCAATCAGATCTATCTTGAAAGTTGATCCAGCAAAGGCGATTGGTGAATAAAATGGCAGTAATTGAATTAAAAGACGTAAAGAAAGTTTATGGTAAAGGCAACGCGCAAGTTGTTGCTTTAAAAGATATTAACTTTAAGGCAGATAAAGGCGAAGTTGTTTTAATTATGGGACCTTCCGGTGCTGGTAAGAGTACTTTTTTGACGATTGCAGGTTCATTGCAAAAGCCAACTTCAGGCGAAGTCTTGATTAACGATGAAGATATCAGCGATTTTTCCGCCAAAAAGCGTAATGAATTGCGTTTGAACAAAATCGGTTTTGTTTTGCAAGCTTACAACCTAGTACCATTTTTGACAGTGAATGAGCAATTTACTTTAGTTGATAAGGTAAAAAAGCAAAATAATATCTCACGAGAAGAATTGCAAGATCTGCTTAAGCAATTAGGTATTACAGATTTGGTCAAGAAATACCCCAGTGAATTATCAGGTGGTCAGCAGCAACGTGCCGCTATTGCGCGTGCGCTTTACGCTAATCCAGAAATCCTGCTAGCAGATGAACCTACTGCTTCGCTTGATACGAAGAATGTCGAAGAGGTAGGACAATTGTTCAAGGATCTCGCAAAAAAGCGTGACAAGGCCGTTATGCTCGTTACACATGATCCTCGACTTGAGAAGTATGCCGATCACATCTATGAAATGATGGATGGGCAAATGACCCAGAAAAAATAGCAAAAATAAAAAGCCACATTTGTGGCTTTTTTAGTTTGGATTATAAGTTTGGATCCATCTTGAATCTAAGAGGTGAATCACCGGTTTGTTGCGTGATCAATTTGGCAATGAGCTTCTTGTAAATATCAAGTGCAGCCTTAGCCATCTTATCGTTAGCTTCATTAACCAAGTCAGTTTGCTTAGATGAGTCAGTTTCATTAGCTAGTTTCGCATCATATTCATGACGCAAGCGCATTGTCTTTTCGCGGGCTTCAGTTTGAGCTGAGCTTAATTCGCTGCCGTATTTGCCCCAATTGCGGTCGACCAAGACGCTAGCCAGTTTGAATACCCAGTAAGCCGAGTTGGAAGAATAAGTTTCCTTGCCGTATTTATACATGGTAGGAACCTTGGTGCCTTGTGGGTAAAATGGCACATAAACACTTTGCGCACCGACACCCATTGCTAACCAATGAACCATCTTTTCACCGTTCAATTCAAGCAAGTGCGATTCTTGCGTGGTAGCAACGGAAATAGGACGGAAGGTAGCGTTGTCCTTATTCTTAGGGTTGGTTAAATCGTAAGGCGTATTTTGGTAGTGATTACACAATACGTCTTGGGCGTCGCGGATTGAGATTGGCTTGTCTGCTTTTTGAACAAATGGCAAGTCAAAACTTTCAGGCTCTTGCTTAACTGATGGAGTTAATAATTTTTGCCCAATCCAAACACGTGGTGTGTTGTAGTGGAGGTCGCTATCGTCGTGCGTACCAAAGATTTCTCTAAAGTTAAAACTTTGATTTGCTGGCCATAACTTGTTTTCTTTAACGAATTCTTGAATTTCTTTTGAGAACATGAAGTTTTTCGCATCGTTAAAGTCGATTTCTTGGATGGCTAATTGGTTAGCGACAACGGCGTATGAGTCGTCAGGGATGCGCATAGCTACCCAGTGGTGACCAGAACCGATTTCCATGTACCAAGCTTCGTCGCGATCGCCGAATAAAATACCATCGGCTTCAGCAGCACCATGTTTTTCCACAATTTTGCCTAAACGTTCAACACCTTCACGGGCAGTTTTTACGTAAGGCAAAACTACAGTAACCATAGCTTCTTCCAAAATGCCTTTTTCAGTCTCAAAAGGATCAGCAGCCAATACTCTTTCATTAGCATAAGCACTTTCGGTGGCACTCATTGCCACGTGATATTCGTTGATGCCGTCTTCTTCAAAGACACCGTACTTGTCAGTCCACTCTGGAGTTGAAGAGTAAGAAAAACGTTCTTTCGGCAAATCCATCTCAAATTTGTTATCCTTAGATTTGAAATGGTTATTTTGAATTATTTTATGTGCGTTAAAAGCAAGGTGTTTTGGCCAAGCAGTTTTGGCATCTTCGTTACGTCCAATAACAACGCTACCGGTCAAAGAAGCCTTTTTACCAATTAAAATTGAAGTACAAGATGAACGACCGATTTTAGTATTCATTTTTTACACTCTTTCTAAATTAATTTGTAATATAATTATAATGTAAAAGATATAGTTTTATATTATTTTTTGGGAAAATGAGGTTTTGATATGAACGATAAACCAGAGGATAAATCGATCGAATTAACGACAGATTACGACGCTCATACGATCAATATGAAGTTCTCAGATAATCTGAAGGACGATCGTGAGCGTGGTTACATTTTATCTGCTGCTTTCTTTTCCTTCTGCGCAGCACAAGGCTTAGATAAGCAAGCGGTTATTGAAATGGTGTCTTCACATTATGACCAATTTACCGGAGACAATGATTCATCATTATTCAGGTGACTATAAAAAATAATAAATAAAACTTGCATTTGTTATTTTTGGGATGTATGATGATCATAAAAATAACAGGCGTATTGAAAAGCGCGTTGGGATAAAAATGATTGAGGTGCATTAAAATGGCAAGAAAGAAAGAAATCAGTAAAGGCAAAATTTTAGACACAGCTTATAAGATGGCAATTAAGGATGGTATTGAAGGCTTGACTGCTCGTAGCATTGCTAAGGCAGGTCACTTCTCAACCCAACCTTTGTATCTTGAATTTGACAACATGGAAGATCTTCGTAGTCAGGTACTGAAGAGAATTTCCGATGATTTAAGAGCTCACACTTTGCAACAAAAATACACTGGTGAACCTTTGATTGACCTTGACTTGTCATATATTGATTTTGCCAAGAAACATGTAAACTTGTTCCGTGCAATGTTTGTTGATGGTAAATTCGGTAGCAAAATCATTGCTGACACTTTAATGGACTTAGGCGTTGAAAAATTCAACGAACAATATCCTGATACTGATTATGATCAAGACAAGATTCACGACATTGTTGTAGCCAACTGGATCTCAACTACTGGTATGGCTGCACTTGTAGTTAACGAAATTGCAAGCTTCAACCAAAACCAAATTATCAACGTGTTAAACGCACAGATTCACGATGCTATGCTTAATGATCGTCTTAGTGAAATTCAAGAGAATACTATGTTCGCCGCAGATGACGAAGCTTCTCTTAAGGACAACTTGGCATAACAATTCGCCAATCATTAGCGCTTTTCACCCGCAAGAAGACATTTTCGATTTGAAAATGTCTTTTTCTTTTGTTAAAAAACCTATTTTGGCTTTCTTTTGAATGCATTAAGTTATAATTATTATGAAGTTATTTTCGAAAGGTGGTTTTTATGAAGGTACTAGCTTTATCTGGCTCTAATGCCGATAACTCATTTAACGAAAAATTACTTAGAGTTATCATGAAGAACCTAGATTATAAATATGATTTTGACTTTGCAACAGTTAAAGGCTTGCCAATGTTTAAAGAAGGCGTTGAAGCACCTCAAAACGTACTCGACTTGGGTAAGAAAATTGAAGATGCTGATATGATTTTGATTGGTTCCCCAGAACAACAACACTCAGTGACTAGCGCATTAAAGAGTGCTCTTGAATGGCTTTCAAGTTCTGTCCACCCCTTCCACAATAAGCCAGTAGTAATTGTTTCAACCTCACCAATGCCACAAGGTGCTGCTCGTTCACAAACTCGTTTGAAGAGCATCTTGGCTGCTCCTGGTTTTAGCGCACACGTATTCAACGGCGATGAATTTATGATGGGCTTTGCACCAAAGCAATTTGATGAAGAAGGCCATTTGACAGAAGAAGGTACGCTTAAGTTTTTGAAACACTTCTTTGACGAAGTTGATGACTGGTACGCACAACTTGTTAAGTAGGGGGCTTAGATAAATGAAATTATTAGCAATCGTTGGTACAAATGCTCCATTTTCATATAATCGTTTTTTAGCAAAATTTATTGCTAAACGTTATGCTGAAAAAGCCGATATCGAAGTAAGAGAAATTGATGACATCAAACCATTCTGTAGAACTGAAGAACCAGACGAAGCTACTAAGAAGTGGATTAAAGATATTAAAAACGCTGACGGTATCATTTTGACTACGCCAGAATACGACCACTCAATTCCTGCTGCTTTGAAGAGTGCACTTGAATGGTTAGGTTCACACGCTGGTCCTAACGTAATGAAGATGAAGCCAGCAGCAGTAGTTGGTACTTCATATGGTGTTCAAGGTTCAAGCCGTGCTCAAGAAGACGCACGTGAAATCTTGCTTTCACCAGACATGAGTGCAAATGTTTTGCCAGGTAACGAAATCTTAATCGGTGGTGCTGCTAGAAACTTTGATAAGGAAAGCGGCGACTTAACTGATGAAGCTTCTATCAAGCAATTAGATGCAATGATGGATAACTTCGTAAATTTTGTTGCACAAACAAATAAATAATTTTGTCAGTTTGCTAACTCAATAGTAAAATTACCGAATAGGAATACTATTCGGTTTTTTTCATTAAAAAAATAAATTGTAAAGAGGTGAGAATTGATGGTAAAACCTGTTGTTTTACCGTTAGAAAAGGTACGCAATCCGCGTGATTTAGGCGGTTATGTTGGCTATCAGGGACGCAAAGTAAAAATGCATCGTTTAATTAGATCAGGAAAGATTAGCAATATCACCTCAAAAGATGAAAAGTTTTTGCTTGATTATGGTCTAACTAAGATTATCGATCTGCGTTCACCACATGAATGTGACAAGATGCCAGACAGTGAGATTCCTGGGGTAGAGCATCTCGATATCTCTATTGCTAAAGATGACAACACCAACGGCGGCAAGAAGGACTTAGATAAAGTTTTTGCAACTTACCGTAAGGATCAATATGCTGGCTTTAGAATGATGTGTGACCGTTATCGTTCACACGTTATTAAAGAGCACGCACAAAATAGTTTGCATCAAATCCTTGAAGTGCTTGCCAATACTGAAGACGGTGCCGTTTTATACCATTGTTCCGAAGGAAAAGATAGAACGGGTATTGTAACGGTGATGATCTTGTATATTTTAGGCGTCGATATGGAGACGATTAGACAAGATTATCTGTACTCGAATTACATGCTCAACGATTATCGTGCTAAGCGAGACCGTGCTATCAAAGAAAAGGGCGGTAACCTCTGCCTTCGCGCCAACATGCGTATTTTGGGCTCAGTGAGCGATGCATTTTTGGATACATCATTAATTGCAATTGAAAAAGAATTTGGTGGGATCGATAATTATCTACGAGAGAAGATTGGTTTAACGCCACAATTGCAAGATGCATTGCGTGAATTATATTTGGAAGACTAGAGAAAATGATTAAAGATTTAGCATTAGAGCAAGTAGTCGGACATCATCATGCATTAGGTACTTCAATTACATTGCAGATTTTTGGTACGCAAAAACGAGACCTATTGCAAAAATCATTTGAATTGATTGATCATTATGAGGATTTATTAACGGTTAATAGGGATGAATCTGAAGTAATGGACATCAATCATGCGGCTGGTGAACACCCAGTTCAAGTTTCAAGTCCGGTTTACGGCTTGGTCAAATTAGCGGTTGAAAAAAGCCGCGAGAACTTTGGTTTTAATGCTTTGATTGGACCTGTTGTTAAGTTATGGCACATCGGCTTCAAGGGAGCACATGTACCAAAAGACAGCGAAATCAAAGAGAGAATGCTGTTAACCGACCCATTTAAAGTTGTTTTAGATGATCAAAATCAAACCGTTTTTCTTAAGATGAAAGGTATGGAGCTTGATTTGGGCGGTATTGCCAAAGGTTGGATTGCTGATAGAATTCGTGATCTTTGGCTGGCCTATGGCGTAGAAGCCGGTATCATCAACTTAGGCGGCAATATCTTGCTTGTAGGTGATTCACCTAAGAGAGCTAATGGTCAATGGGTAATTGGGATTCAAGACCCTAAGGAGCCACGTGGCGACAATATTACCTCGGTAATGGTAGCGCAATGTTCTGCCGTTACAAGCGGTACATATGAGCGTTATTTGGTGGTTGATGGTCATAAGTACCACCACTTGATCGATCCTAGAACGGGTTATCCTGTTGAAACAGATTTGGCCGGGGTAACCACTTTTACCAAGACATCGGTTGAAGCCGAAATCGAATGTAAACGACTATTTTTCGCAGGTCATCCAATGAAAAATTGGCGTGATGATCCAGATCGAATCGGTGCGATCTTTGTTTATAACGACGAACACGTTGAATACGATAATTTTGATAAATAAAGCAAAAAAAGAGAACTAAGCTAAACTTAGTTCTCTTTTTTTGGTTATTATCCAACTGTCTTACTAATATTAAAGATATTGTTGAAGACACCGTTGGAAAGACCTGGTGTGTTGTAAATGATAAACCGCAAAAACGATGAATCAATCGTTTGCTGCATGAACCATGGGTTTTGCAAAGCGTTGAACATTGATAAGACAACGTAAACGATGAAGTAGCTGGCAACTAACGAAGCCAAAGCACCTAAAACATTGTCTAAAATGCTGCCTACGTTTGTAGCGTGCGGATTCTTGGCTGGAATCCAGTTTTTGAAGATCTTCATGATCATTTTTCCAACAAAGAAAACAAGGAAGAATGCGACGAAACGCGCGATCATTAATTCAACGTTATTCGTTGCGTTGCTTCTAATCATTTCCCCGGTAAATTGTGTGTAAAGCCAATTGCCGAGTGGATTCTGTGCGAAAATCGCTATCATGAAGACAATTGCGGAACAAATTAATCCGATAATGTATCTCGTAAAGCCGGTTTTATAACCTGTATAAGTTTTATAAGCTAAGTAAGCTAAAACTATCAAAGTAACAATCATTTTTTTAATCTCCTTGCGCCTAATTATACCCTATTTTTCAGGCTGCAAAACTTTGACGATTGCAATAAAATACTTCATAATTATAAAGACGATCTGTCTTTACTTATGGACGCATTTGGCGTTAAATTTAGAATGTGAAACAAGGTTCCACGGGTGAAAAATGAATCCTGAAAAATTTGTCTTAGAACTATCAAAACATAATTTTGAATTAACTGATAAACAAAAGCAGCAATTTAAACTTTATTTTAAAATGTTGATCGAAGTTAACGAACACGTTAACTTGACTAGAATCACTGAAGAAGACGAAGTATATCTTAAGCACTTTTATGATAGTATTACGCCTCTTTTTACTTTTGGCGCAGTTTTTAAAGATGGTGCAACGCTCTGTGATGTTGGTGCTGGTGCTGGCTTTCCTTCAATTCCGCTCAAGATTTTAAAACCAGGTCTTAAAGTAACAATTGTTGACTCTCTTCAAAAGAGACTGAATTTCTTAAAAGATTTAATTAGCGAATTAGGTTTAACCGATGTAGAGCTAGTTCATGGTCGTGCCGAAGATGTCGGCCAAAACAAGCTTTATCGTGAAAGGTTCGATATTGTGACTGCTCGTGCCGTAGCCAGAATGTCAGTTTTGAGCGAATACTGCCTGCCTTTGGTTAAGAAGGGCGGTTATTTTGTTGCCTTAAAGGGCCCTAAAGCTGAGGATGAATTAGACGATGGCAAAAAGGCGCTTGAAGTCTTAGGCGGCAAGCTCATCAAGGACGAAGAGCTTACTTTGCCAGCAAGTGAAGAAGAGAGAACTTTAGTCTTAGTTCAAAAAGTAAAGTCCACGCCGAAAAAGTATCCACGTCAAGCTGGTACGCCGCGGCGTAAACCAATACATTAATTTAGGAGGGAATATTATGTCATTATTTTCTTTTATGCGTCATGATGAAGAAGTTCCTAAAAACAAACAAATTCAAGATATTGAATTAGATAAGATTATTCCTAACCGTTATCAACCGCGTCGTGAATTTTCAGACGATTCAATCAAGGAATTGGCTGAAACGCTTGATAAGGACGGTTTGCTTCAACCAATCGTTGTTCGTGAAGACGGCGAGGATCACTATGAAATTATTGCTGGTGAACGTCGTTATCGTGCAGCTAAAAGCTTAAACTGGGAAACTATTCCAGCAATCGTCAATAACATGAATGATGATCAAGCTGCTTCACTTGCTTTAATCGAAAACTTGCAACGTGAAGACTTGAACCCAATCGATGAAGCTAAGGCCTACACTAATTTGATGAAGTTGAACGACTTGACTCAAACTGCTTTAGCTAAGGACATGGGTAAGTCACAGTCATACGTTGCTAACAAGTTGCGTTTGTTAAAGCTTGACGATGATGTGCAAAAGGCTTTGATTGAAGGCAAAATTACCGCTCGTCATGGCCGTGCTTTGCTTAACTTAAGTAACGATGATCAAGAACGTGTTTTAAAGGAAATCGAAGATAAGGGCTTAAACGTAAAGCAAACTGAAGAAATTGCTAAAGACGTGGATGCCTACTTTAACCCTAAGCCTAAGGAAAAGGAAACTAAGCGTGAACGTGTTGTAAAACGTATTCCTAAGGATCTTAAGGTGCAAATCAACACCATCAAGAAGGCTGTTAAATTGGCTAAGGATTCAGGCATTAAGGTCAAGGTCAAGGAAAACAACGATCCTGATGATTACAAGATCATTATTGAATTGAAGAGAAAGTAGGAAGGATGGAAAATATGGTAAATGTAATTTCGGTTGCTAACCAAAAAGGCGGCGTAGGTAAGACTACTACTACCATTAATTTAGCAGCCTCAATTGCCGACCGTGGTTATCGCGTGTTAATTGTGGACATTGACCCACAAGGCAACGCTACCTCTGGTTTAGGAATTGAAAAATCAGAGATTGACCAGGACATTTACAATGTTTTAATTGATGAAGTTCCTATTCAAGATACAATTCATCATACTTCAACTCCTAAGTTGGACATGGTTCCAGCAACCATCAACTTATCAGGTGCTGAAACTGAACTTATCAGCATGATGGCACGTGAAACTCGCCTTAAGTCAGCACTTGATGCAGTTAGCGATAAGTATGATTTTGTCTTTATTGACTGTCCACCATCACTAGGTCAGCTTTCAATCAACGCTTTTACTGCATCAGACTCAATTTTGATTCCAGTACAAAGTGAATACTACGCTATGGAAGGTTTGAGCCAGCTTTTGAATACCATTCGTTTGGTTCAAAAGCACTTCAATAAAGACCTTGGCGTTGAAGGCGTGCTTTTAACTATGCTGGATGCCAGAACTAACTTGGGTGCCGAAGTTGTTAAGGAAGTTCAATCATACTTTAGCAAGAAGGTTTACAAGACAATTATTCCTAGAATTACCAAGTTGGCAGAAGCTCCAAGTTATGGCCAACCAATTACGGAATATGCTCCAAAGTCACGTGGTGCGAAGGTATATGGTGATTTAGCAAAAGAGGTGTTGAAAGCTCATGGCAAGAGACTCAAGAAGTAAGGAGCCAAGAAAAAAGGGCGGCTTAGGTCGCGGGATTGAGGCTCTTTTTGAAGATGAACCTCAAATTGAGGAAATTGAAGAAGTCAAAGAACTCGATTTAAGCGATATTCGTCCTAATCCATATCAGCCAAGAAAGCGATTTGACGATAAGAGCTTAAGAGAATTATCCGATTCCATTAAAGAAAACGGCGTTTTTCAACCAATTATCGTGCGTAAGTCTGTTAACGGCTATGAAATTATCGCTGGTGAACGCCGCTATCGTGCTTCAAAGTTAGCTAAGAAAAAGACGATTCCAGCAATTGTCCGTAAATTCGATGAAAGTCAAATGATGGAAGTTGCAGTCTTGGAAAACTTGCAACGTGAAGACTTAACTCCACTTGAAGAAGCACAAGCTTACGAGATGCTCCAAAAGAACCTCGGCTTGACGCAAGAAGAAGTTTCTAAGCGAATGGGCAAATCTCGTCCATATATCGCCAACTACTTGCGTTTGCTTACTTTACCAAGCAAGACTAAGCGCTTGCTCCAACACGGCGATTTATCAATGGGTCAAGCTAGAACCCTTTTAGGCTTGAAGGATAAAGACAAGATTGATGCCTTGGCTAAGCGAGTAGCTAAGGAAGGGATGCCGGTTCGCAAGGTTGAAGCTTTAGTTAGCGAAATGAATGCGAAGAAGCCACAAAAGAAGACGGTTAAAAAATCCGCATTTATTCGCGCAAGCGAAAATCAACTTTCAAACAAATTTGGCTCAAGCGTTAATATTTCTGAAACGAAAAAGGGTAAGGGACATCTTTCAATCGACTTTGCTTCTGCCGATGAATTGAATAGAATTCTTGATTTGTTAGGTGTTGATTTAGATGGCTAAAGAAATTTCCTACAATTTGGCTGATACGGTTCAAATGAAGAAGCCCCATGCTTGTCAAACTAACGACTGGGAAATTTTACGCATGGGTGCGGATATTAAATTGAAGTGCATGGGATGCGGACACATGGTAATGATGCCCCGTAGCGAGTTCAACCGTAAGTTGAAGAAGGTATTAACTAAGGCTAATGACCCGGTTAATGCAAAAAAAGAACAATATGTGCCAAAAGATCGTATCGCTCGCCCAAATTTTAGATAAAATAGACAAGTAAGAAAAATATAAAATAATAGATTTTTAGAAAAAGAGGACAACAAATGTCATTAACTGCTGGTATTGTTGGTTTGCCAAACGTTGGTAAGTCAACTTTGTTTAACGCGATTACTAAGGCTGGTGCTGAAATGGCCAACTACCCATTTGCCACCATCGAACCAAACGTCGGAATGGTTGAAGTTCCTGATGAACGTTTAGCTAGAATCCAAGAATTGATTCCTGCTAAGAAGATTGTTCACACTACTTTTGAATTTACTGATATTGCCGGTTTGGTAAAGGGTGCTTCAAAGGGTGAAGGTCTTGGTAACAAGTTCCTTGAAAACATTCGTCAAACTGATGCGATTGTTCACGTAGTACGTGCTTTCGATGACGACAACATTACTTCAGTTACTGGTAAAGTTGATCCAGAAGAAGATATCAACACTATCAACTTGGAACTTGCCATCGCTGACCTTGATGCTGTTAACAAACGTATCGGCAAGGTAAAGAAGGTTGCTCAACAAGGCGATAAGGAAGCTAAGGCTGAAATGGCTGTACTTGAAAAGCTTAAGCCAGTTCTTGAAGAAGGTAACGCTGCTCGTTCAATCGATTTTAACAAGGATGAACAAAAGATTGTTAAGGGCTTGTTCCTTTTGACTGCTAAGCCAGTTATTTACGTTGCTAACATTGCTGAAAGCTCAATGGCTGATCCAGAAAGCGACAAGTACTTCCAAATCGTTAAGAAGCACGCTGAAAAGGAACATGCTGAAGCTTTGGGTATTTCTGCATCTGCCGAAGAACAAATTGCTGGTCTTGACGGCGATGAAAAGAAGGAAATGCTTGAAATGGAAGGTGTTAAGGAACCAGGTTTGGACCGTTTGATTCGTGCCGCTTACCACATTTTAGGCCTTAGGACTTTCTTCACTGCTGGTGGTCCTGAAACTCGTGCTTGGACTTTCCACGAAGGTATGAAGGCTCCTCAAGTTGCTGGTATTATTCACTCAGACTTTGAACGTGGTTTCATTCGTGCCGAAGTTGTTTCATTCGATGACTTAGACAAGCTTGAAACTATGCAAAAGGTTAAGGAAGCAGGTAAGCTTCGTCTTGAAGGTAAGGACTACGTGGTTCAAGACGGTGACATTATCGAATTCAGATTTAACGTCTAGGAGTAAGAATGACTGAAAAAGAGCAAGAAAAGAATAATTCAAATATTAACGCTGAAAAACAAGAAAAATTAAAGAAGCAGTCTGAAGTTGATGCTAAAGACGAAGAGTTGAAAAATGAAGACCCTAAGACTTTGCGTCAAAAGTTAAGTAACAAGAACCAAGACTACGTTTTCCGTTTGGAAAAGGAACTACAACGTCAAGGTTCACTTTCACATGAAGAAGCAGTCGCCATGACTGATGGTTTGCTTAGTGAAATCGTGATTGCACAACGTCATGGTCAACCTGCTAATGGTCTTTACTTAGCTTCACCAAAGATCAAGGCTGAAGAAATGCTTCACCCAGAACAAAAAACAGTAGAAACTCCATTCTGGCAACGTGCCGTTGATTGTGCACTTCTCTACTTAGCAATCTTCGTTGGTTTATTTGGTGTCATTGCCTTGTTTGAAACAAAGCAACCTCAAAACTCACAAATGGGTATTTTGACTTTAGCCAGTGTAGGTATCTTGATGGGTGTCTTCATGGTTAAGTACAACGATTGGGTAATGCCAAAGAACGGTCAACGAATCGGTTTGCCAAAATTGCTGTTAAGTGGTTTAGGAATTGCTGTCGCATTGTTCATTTGGATTTGGATCTTATCATTGCCAGCAATTCGTGTAATCAACCCAGTATTGCCAGGTGCTGTCGACATCGTAATCGCCGCAATTGCCTACGGTGCCCGTTACTTATTTAGACAACACTACCACATCACTGGTTCTTCATTTGCGTCTCGTCCACAACGCAAATAACTTGCTTCTTTAAAAAAAGAAGTACATACTAAATTAGATAACTGTAAAAAAAGATAAATGGGGAATGCCCATTTATTTTTTTATTTACAAGGATGCATAGAAATAGAAGGGTGGTTTTATATGGTCAAAACATTGAGCCAATCGATTCGACAATATAAAAAATTGTCATTGCTCTCGCCAGTCTTTGTTATTGGTGAAGTTATTATCGAAATGCTGATTCCATATTTAGTTGGTATTTTGATCGATAACGGAATTATGAAGGGCAACATGGCCTACATTAGTAAGCTAGGCTTGATTTTGTTTGTATTGACAATCATTTCATTAGCATTAGGTGCAAGTGCCAGTTATGTTTCTGCCCATGCAGCTGCTGGTTTCGCGGCTAACTTGCGTAAGGACATGTTCTATCACATGCAGGATTATTCATTCGAAAACATCGATCACTTTTCAAGTGCCAGTTTGGTTACGCGTTTGACAACTGACGTTAACAACGTGCAATTGGCTTACCAAATGTTGATCAGAATCGCTGTTAGAGCGCCAATGATGTTCATCGTTTCAATTATCATGTCTGTAATTATCAGTCCACACTTGTCACTTATTTTCTTAGTATTAGGACCAATTTTTGCAATTGCCTTAGGCTTAATTATTAGATTGGCTTACCCATATTTCCCTAAGATTTTTAGAGGATATGACCGCATGAACCAAGTGGTTCGTGAAAATGTACGTGGTATTCGTGAAGTTAAGACTTACGTTCAAGAAAAGCCACAAATCGAAAAATTTGAGAAGTCATCAGGCCTTATTTACAAATTATTTGCAACTGCTCAAAAGATTATGTCTTTAAACGCTTTAGTAGTTGCAGCCGTTTTGAATATTTCAACTTTGGCAATTTGCTGGTTTGGTGCTAGAGAAATTGTTGGCGGTAGCTTACAAACTGGTCAACTTATTTCAATGTTTACGTACTCAAACTCAGTTTTATTCAGTTTGAACATTTTGGCTATGATTACCACCCAGTTGGTTATTTCAGGTGCTAGTGGTCGTCGTATCACTTCTGTAATCACTGAAGAACCAACTATTGAAAATCCTAAGAAGCCACTTAAGCGTTTGACTAACGGTGAAGTTATTTTCGACCACGTTAGCTTTAAGTATGAACCAGCTGATAAAACTGATGCTCTTGATGATATCAACTTGCGGATCCATCCAGGTGAAACGATTGGGATCATCGGTGAAACGGGTTCATCTAAATCAACCTTAGTTTCAATGATTCCACGTCTTTATGATGTAACGTCTGGTGCCGTTCGCGTTGCGGGACATAACGTTAAGTCATACGACTTAAAGACCTTGCGTGACAACGTTGCGATGGTCTTACAAAAGAACGTTTTGTTCACCGGTACGGTTAAGGACAACTTGAAGTGGGGTAACGAAAACGCCACTGACGAACAAGTTGTTGCGGCAGCTAAGATTGCGCATGCCGATGACTTTATTCGTGAAATGCCAGATGGCTACGATACAATGATCGAACAAGGTGGTAACAACGTTTCAGGTGGGCAAAAGCAAAGAATTACTATTGCCAGAGCCTTGTTGAAGAACCCTAAGATCTTGATCTTGGATGACTCTACTTCAGCCGTTGATACTAGCACGGAACGTGAAATTAGAACTTCTTTGGCTAAGGATATGCCAGACACAACGAAGATTATCATTTCACAGAGAATTGTTTCGATTAAGGACGCTGACCGGATCATCGTTATGAATCGCGGCAAGATTCAAGATATTGGAACGCATGAAGAATTGATGAAGACTAACGAGCTTTACAGTTCAATCGCTAAGTTCCAAGAAGAACAAGGAAAGTAGGTGAGCAATTTGGATAAAGCTTTAGAAAATAAAGATCAAGCTAATGGTCACAGAATGAAAACTTTGGGCCGCTTGCTTAGGCTGATTGTGAAGACTAGTCCGTGGATGCTCACCGTTTCCATGATTATGATTGTCTTGGCAGCAGCTAGCAACGTTATCGGTTCACTGTTTATTGAGCGTTTGATCAATAACTATATCATGCCCTTAACTAAGGAAAAGGTACCTAATTATGTCCCATTGGAAATTGCCATTGCGGTAATGTTTGGTATTTATGCCATCGGTTTCCTTTCCAACTACCTCTTTAACATGTTAATGGGTGTCTTGGCACAAAAAGTACAATATCGTGTTCGTAACGAAATGTTTACGCACATGGAAAGCTTGCCAATTTCATACTTTGACCAAAATGAATTTGGTGATATCATGTCGCGTTACACCAACGATATTGATACCTTGATGCAGATGATTTCACAATCAATCCCACAATTTACTAACTCAGCCTTGAGTTTGCTATTCGTTGTATGTGCGATGTTTAGTTTGAGTTGGCAATTAACGCTCTTCTCATTCATCATCTTTGCATTATCAATTGGAATTGTACGTTTTCTTACTGTTAAGTCAGGCAACTACTTCCAAATCCAACAGAAGAAGCTTGGTCAAATTAACGGTTATAACGAAGAAATGCTTAATGGTTTGAAGGTTATTAAGGTCTTCAGCCATGAACCAGAATCAAAAGCTGGTTTTGATAAGTACAACGAAGAATTGCGTCAGGCTTCAGGTAGAGCCAACACTTATGCCACTGTTCTTTTCCCAATCATGGGTAACATTGGTAACTTGCTCTACGTATTAATTGCCTTTATTGGTGGTGCCGTTGCGATTAACCAATGGGCTCCACTTTCACTTGGTGCAATTGGTTCATTCTTGCAATTATCAAGACAGTTCAGTATGCCTATTGCCCAGATTTCCCAACAATTGAACTCAATCGTAATGGCCTTGGCTGGTGCCGAAAGAATCTTCAATTTGGAAGATCAAGCTTCAGAACCAGATGATGGTACAGTTACGATTTCTAAAGGTGACGAAGTCGGCAGTAACTGGAATTGGAATGTCCCACAAAAAGATGGCTCAATTAAGAAGGTTCCAGTTCGCGGTCATATTGTCTTTGATCACGTTAACTTCAGTTATGTGCCAGAACACCAAATTTTACACGACATTTCAATTGAAGCTAAGCCAGGCATGAAGGTAGCCTTGGTTGGTGAAACTGGTGCCGGCAAGACCACCATTTCTAACATGCTTAACCGCTTCTACGAAATTGATTCAGGCACGATTACTTATGATGGTATTCCAATCAAGAATATTAAGAAGGACGACTTGCGTCAGTCATTATCAATCGTCTTGCAGGAAACGCACTTGTTTACTGGTACGATTATGGATAATATCCGCTTCGGTAATCCAGATGCTAGTGACGATGACGTCTACCAAGCAGCTAAGTTGTCTCATGCCGATGAATTTATCCATGACCTTGATCACGGCTACCAAACTGTGATTGATGGTGATGGCGGTGATTTGTCACAAGGACAAATGCAGCTGCTCAGTATTGCCCGGGCAATGATTGCCGATGAGCCGGTAATGATCTTGGATGAAGCTACATCAAGCATCGATACTAGAACTGAAAAGATGGTTCAAGCTGGTATGGATAACTTGCTTGCTGGACGTACAAGTTTCGTTATTGCCCACCGTTTATCAACTATTGTTAACTCAGATTTGATCTTGGTTCTTGATCATGGTCATATCATTGAACGTGGTAATCACGAGGAACTTTTGAAGCAGAAGGGCTACTACTACGAGCTCTACACTGGTAAGAAAGAGATCCAATAATAAGCTAAATAAATTAGAACTTGGAATTTCCAGGCTCTTTTTTTATGAAAAAATAAAGAAAGCCTTGTTCTTAGGCGTTTTGCTTTAAAATTGAGTAAAATAGTCGTAAGGTTTGATAAACTGTATATAAAATAAACAAGAGAGATAAAATAATTAAGAACGAGAAGGGGGAAGTTTCCTCGTGAAAATTTTAGTTGTTGATGATGATAAAGAAATCGTTGAACTTTTAAGCATATATTTGAAAAACGAAGGCTATGAACCTATTGCGGCATACAGCGGCAAGGAAGCCATTACTAAATTAACTACTACACCAGACATCGCATTAATGATCTTAGACGTGATGATGCCTAACATGTCCGGAATCGAAGTAATTAAGGAAGTTAGAAAAGATTCAGATATTCCAATTATCATTGTTTCTGCTAAGACTGGCGATATGGATAAGATTCAAGGCTTAATTACCGGTGCCGATGACTACGTATCTAAGCCATTTAACCCACTTGAAGTTATGGCCAGAGTACGTTCACTTTTACGTCGTAGTCAAAAGCAAGTTAAGGATGAAAAGCCAGATATCTTGGAAGTTGGTCCACTTGTCATTAATCGTGATTCTCACGAAGTAAAGACAATCGATGGCAAGGCTATTCAATTGACGGCTTTGGAATTTGGTATTCTTTATCTTTTAGCTAGTCACCCTAACCGCGTATTCTCTGCTGATGAAATCTTCGAACGTGTTTGGCAACAAGAATCCATCGTTTCTGCCAAGACCGTTATGGTGCACGTATCACACCTTCGTGACAAGATTCAAAAGGCAACTGGCGGCGAAGATGTTATTCAAACTGTTTGGGGTGTAGGATACAAGGTCGAGGCGTAGTTAATGAAAAAGGAGCGCGTCAAGCTAACTGGCGCTGAAAAGAGCGAATTGTTTGCAGAAGGGGTCGTAACGGTCATCCTTCTGCTTTTGTTAAATCTATCAATAATTATTTTGCTCCACCTGGCTATTTTGCAGGATGAGAGTCTGGTTAATGGCATCTACTTTTTGAAAAAGACGATGACCTTTGCAGGTGGCTATCACTTATGGTCCTGGCAAAATATCTTTATTATTTTGATGGGGATCGGCGATTTGGTGGTTTTATATTGGCGTTTGATCAGAAGATATCACCAAATGCAGCTGCGTCACGTCATTCTGGAGCTGCATTATATTGCTAATGGTCACTTTGATCACCGTATCAACTTTAGGGTGCGGCCTGAATTGCAGCGTGTAGTTGATTCAATTAACTCACTGGTTGATAGTACTGTGAACTCCATCAATGAGGAACGGGCAATCGAACAATCTAAGGATGAATTGATTACTAACGTTTCACACGATATTAGAACGCCGCTGACTTCAATTATTGGCTATTTGGGATTACTAAAAAGTGGCGTCACGTCTCCTGAAGACCAGCAAAAATATATTAATATTGCGTACACCAAGGCTGAGCAAATGAAGTCACTGGCCAATGATTTGTTCGAATATTCAACGCTGAAATCTACTAATACGAAGCTGAATTTAGCCAGATTACACATTTATTCAATGCTCGAACAAGTAGCAGCCGGGTTTGAACTTGAAGCTGAGAAAAAAGGTATTGAGATTGAAATTGAGGCACGGCCTAAAGATTTAACCATTCAGGCTGATGCCGAAAAATTAGTGCGAGTATATAACAACTTAATTTCTAACGCATTCAAATATGGTACGGGAGCTACCAAGATTAAATTAGTGGCTAACTTAGTTAATAAGCGCGAAGTCGAATTGCGTGTTGAAAACAATGGGGAGCCAATTCCAAAAGATTCACAGAAAAAGATCTTTGAACGTTTCTACCGAGTGGAAACTTCCCGTAATACCAAAACTGGCGGTACCGGATTGGGCCTTTCAATTACCAAAGGCGTGGTCGATTTGCACCATGGTACGATTCGCTGCCAATCAGATAAAAACTGGACTAGTTTCATAATTCGCTTGCCACTTGATCCTAAGAAAGCGCCAAGTAAGCACTAGCTGTGTTATAATTTTGACTGAATGTATTAATACAACGAGGAGAAAATGATGAGTATTTCTTTAAATACCTGTATATTAATTTTAAAAGAGCACCACTTGCTCAAGTCAAGCGCAGTTCAAGACACTGTAGCTACTAAGATGGATTACGTTTCTTACGACTCACGTGATATCCAAACTAACACATTATTTTTCTGCAAGGGTGCAGGCTTTAGACCAACTTATTTATCAATGGCTAAAGACAATGGTGCTATTTGTTACGTTGCTGAACAACCTTATCCTGAAGGCAAAGGTATGCACGCGTTAATCGTTCGTGATGTTTCAAAAGCAATGGCATTGCTCTCAGCCGCATTCTTCCGTTTCCCACAAGATGATTTATACGTTGTAGCCTTCACTGGTACTAAGGGTAAGACTACTTCCGCATACTTCTTGAAGGGGATGCTTGACCAAGCTAACGGCGGCAAGACTGCTTTAATTTCTTCAGTTAATGACGTTGTTGGTCCTAAGCCAGAAGACAGCTTCAAGTCAAGTTTGACCACGCCAGAAAGTTTGGACTTGTTCCGTGACATGCGTACTGCCGTAGATAACGGTATGACTCACTTGGTAATGGAAGTATCTAGCCAAGCTTACAAGAAGAACCGCGTCTTTGGTTTAACTTATGACTTAGGCTTCTTCTTGAACATCAGTCCAGACCACATTGGACCAAACGAACACCCTAACTTTGCAGACTACTTACACTGCAAGCTTCAATTAATGGTTAACTCACGTAAATGTATTATCAATGCGGAAACCGCCCACTTTGATGAAATTTACGCAGCAGCTACAACCACTACTAACCCAGACAGTATTTACTTGTTTGCTAGAGAAAACTTCGAAAATCCAGATTTAAAGGTGCCAATCGACTTTAGATTTGCTTCACAAGAATTGGATATGAAGGAAACTCGCTTCAAACTTTACTGCGCAAGTGATAAGGCTAAGAAGTTACCTATCAATGGTGACTACACTTTGAAGATGTTGGGTGACTTCAACGAATCAAACGGTACTGCCGCAATTATCGGTGCTGGTCTTGCTGGCCTTAACCATGATCAATGTGCTAAGGGTATCCGCGACGTGACTATCCCAGGTCGTATGCAAACTGAAAGAACTAAGAGTCACGGTATGGTTGTTGTTGACTACGCTCACAACAAGGCTTCAATGATGGCTTTGATGAGCTTTATGCAAAATGAATTCGACAACCCTAAGATCATCGTAGTTGTAGGTGCTCCTGGCGATAAGGGCGTTTCTCGTCGTCCAGGCTTCAGTGAAAGTTTGACCGCATACGCTGATAAGGCATTCTTGACAACTGATGACCCAGGCTTTGAAGATCCTAAGTCAATCGCCGAAGAAATTGATTCAGGTATTGACCACTCTAAGTGTGACGTTACTATTGAATTGGACCGTAAGAAGGCTATCCACGATGCCATCGCAATGGCTGGCCCAGATGATGTTGTTTTAATCTGTGGTAAGGGTGCTGACGCCTTCCAAAAGATTCGTGGCGTAAACACTCCATACCCATCTGATATCGTTGTTGCTCAAAATGTCATTAATGAATTAGAAGGCCAAAAAGAACACTTTAGAAAATAAGAGTTGATACTATGAAGCACTTTTTTAGTATTATTGGTGGCATGGGAACCATTGCCACTGAGAGTTATGTGCGGTTAATTAACCACCGCGTTAAGATCGCACGCGACCAAGATTATTTAAATTATATTTTGGTCAATGATGCACAAGTTCCTGATAGAACTGCCTACATCAAGGATCACAGTAAGCCTAACTTCTTTTATGATTTAAAAGATGACGTAGAAGGTCAAGACAAACTAGGTACGGACTTCATGGTTATGCCATGTAATACAGCGCATTATTTCTATGATGATTTGGCTGCATTGACTGACAAGCCATTTTTACACATGATGCGCATTGCCGTACATAATTTTACTGACAATTATCCAGATGAAAAGAAGATTGGTTTAATTGCTACTGAAGGTTCTATATATGATCACTTGTATGCCGATGAAATTAAGCGAGTTGGCCGCAAGGTGGAATTGGGTGGACCAGAAATTCAACCAATGGTTAATGAATTGATCTATTCTGATATCAAAGAAAAGGGTACTGTGGACCACGATCTGTATCACAAAATCTTGAAGACAATGCATGATAAATATGGTTGTAACGTGATTTTGCTGGGATGTACCGAGTTGTCACTAGCTCAAGAAAAAGCACCTGACCATCCATATCACGTAATTGATCCACAATCAATTCTTGCAGATGTTTCAATCGAATTAGCTCTTAAGATCCGTAACGGTATGGATCCTAAAGAAGCTTGCGCAAAATACATGTATAAATGAGTTAGAGAGTCATGAACTAAGTTCATGGCTTTTCTCTTGTGCTAAAATCGAAATTAGATCGGGGGCTAAATTATGAAATATCCAAAACTGGAAGGCGTGGGTACTCACCTTAATATCAATCCAAAAGATAATGATTTTATGATTAAAGTGAGAGAGCTAGTTAATAATGATCCTGAATTGTTGGGCAATAACGATATTATGAAGTTTGTTAAGTTGGCTTTGTTTAGAGCTAGTGAAGACGAGCCGGTTCAGGAAATTGCTAAGGAACTTGATGATGAATTGTCAGGTTATTTGGTTAAGACTGATTTTAAGGTGCCTGCTGGTGTGACGAAATTGCAGGAGACTTTGAAGTCATATTATTAGATTTGTAAAACATAGGCTTTCAGAAGCGAGCACTTCTGAAGGCTTTTTTGATTTGTCTGGTAAATATTTCAACATAGGGTCTGCTTCGCAGTCGGTTACGCTTATGTTTCTTTATACTTCTTAACACTTGTCTTTTTACCAATAAAAAAGGGTGTACCTGTAATGTCACTTCTATTACTTGTTGAAGTGGCACAGATCCTACTGGACTTTTACATCTACTATTGGTATTGTTGCTGGTTACTACCAAGGTGCCATCATCGTCGTTGTTGGCGTGGGGATGCTTTTAGCAGGTATTTTCATTAGTGGATGAGGCGAGCAATTATGTTAAAGATTGTTGTTCCATTAATTATTGGATTATTAATGATTATCGGTGGTTGCTATACCATTGTTGCAGCTAATAGATATTTCAAAAACGTAAAAACTGAAGGAACAGATAATGTTTTTAGTCCACTGGCTATCTATTATGGCTTTGCATTGGTTTCATGATGATCCTTGTTGGAATATCTGTACTTTGAGTGATGTTCAGTTAAAGTTGAGTTGTAGAAAAATAAAGATATTAAAATAACTGTTTGACCCATTAGGTAGAACAGTTATTTTTGCTTTTCGGATAAAAATGCAGAAAACGCTAAGAAAATAATAAGTTAAAAATAACAATATATACAAAGTTAAATATAACTTTGTGAAATGATAATTGCTTACTATCCTGGTTATTAAAACATTTTTTAGTCTTTTTTCACTAACTTTTGTATGTGCTTTCAACTATAATGAAAGTAATAAAAGATGCAGAAATAAACTGAAAGAAGGAAGAACTATGACTTATTATTACAAAGGTTTTCCTCAAAGTGATCGGGATGAAAAGATCTCAATGATCAATGTCGATGAACTAGAAGAGCGGGCCAAGAAAGTTATGCCTGAAGGTGCATATTACTACATCGCTTCAGGTGCTGAAAATGAATGGACTTGGCGTGCCAATACTTCAGCCTTTAACCATTATCAAATTGTGCCACGTGCTTTGACCGATATGGATGATCCACAAACTGATACCGAATTTATGGGGATGAAATTGAAGACACCAATTATGATTTCTCCAATTGCTTGTCACGGTATTGCTCACAAGGATGCTGAAGTGGCTACGCAAAAAGGTGCTGCCGCAGCTGGTGCACTTTTCTCATCAAGTACTTATGCTAACAAGAGCGTAGAAGACATTGCGGCAGCCGCTCCAGAAGCTCCCAGATTTTTCCAATTATATTTAAGCAAGGACTGGGACTTCAACAAGATGGTCTTTGATGCAATCAAGAAAGCAGGCTACAAAGGCATTTTCTTGACCGTCGATGCCCTTGTGTCAGGTTATCGTGAAGCTAACCTTAGAACGCACTTTACTTATCCAGTGCCACTAGACTTCTTCACCCGTTATCTTGGCGGTAAAGGTGAAGGTCAAAGCGTTGCGCAAATGTACGCTTCTAGTGCCCAAAAGATTGGTCCAGAAGACGTTGCACGCATTAAGAAGGAATCAGGCTTACCTGTCTTTGTAAAAGGCGTTATGTGTGCTGAAGATGCTTATAAGGCAATTGGCGCAGGTGCCGACGGTATCTACGTTACTAACCATGGTGGTCGTGAAGTCGATGGTGCTCCTGCAACGATCGACGTTTTGCCAGAGATTGCTAAAGCTGTTAACCACCGTGTGCCAATTGTCTTTGATTCAGGCGTTCGTCGCGGTTCACATGTCTTTAAGGCTTTGGCACTTGGTGCTGATATTGTTGGTATCGGTCGTCCATATCTTTATGGCTTAGCATTAGGCGGCCCTAAGGGTGTTGAGAGCGTCATTAATCAATTAAATACCGAATTAAAGATCGATATGCAACTGACCGGCTGCAAAACCATTGATGATGTAAAGCGCGCTAAGATCGATCGTATTCATTACGGATTAGACACTATGCCTTCAAACACTGATCCTAGCCGCATTAAGCCATATCCTGTAACGGCTGATAACCAAATTAAGAGCGAAGAACCAGACGCTACTTCAGGCGCATCAAAGCACTAATTTTTCTTCAAAAAACTATTGAATTCCTCACAACCAGAACTATAATTGATTCAAAAGTTGAGGAAAAGAGATACATACAATGTATAACGAAGAAAAAGATGACCTGAAAATTTGGCTTTTAAACAACATTACTGATTTGTTAGTTGATGAAAATACTAAGTCGGAGGAGCGTAAAGTTTTGCTTAATGCTAAGCACCAACTTGAAAATGGCGAATCCGCAAATTACGTTTGCAACTTGGTTCGCGTTGGTCTTGATCCATTAAGTTGGCAAAGTAAATTGTCTAACGGCGTGATGAAATTCCACCAAGCAATTGTTTCTGATGCTCGTCCTGTCTCACACCAAGCAGGCGCATTAGGTGGCGCTGCTCTTGGCCTGGCTTTTAGTAGCATCGGCAGAAGATAATTAATTGATAATAATTCAGAGAGCTATTAAACTTAAATGAGTTTAGTAGCTTTTTTATTTTTTGAGGAAAATTAGATGAGTAACAAAAATTCACAAAATCAATTTTCAGCTTGGCGCTTAATTCTCTCGATGATCATTGCCTGGGTAATAACATTCTTTGCAATGTGGGCTGCCCGCGGTTTCGGTCAAGACTTTTTTATCATGCCCCGTTTTGCCTTTGTTTTGGTTTTATCTGTAGCCGGTGCAATCATTATTGGCCCAGCGATCTATGGCCTTTTATACATTGGCAGGAAAAAGTAAGCAATAAAAAATGATTGACAAATCCTCTAATAGATATTAGTGTATTAGTTAAGTGGTACAGAAAAATAACTAATATGACGGAGGTGCAATCATGCTTTATCTTTGATATATTTTTGTTGGTTTGTTAATTATTTTTGGTGTGAACTTGATGATCACAGGATTGTTGGCAGTGCATGATATGTACACTCGTCGCGATGATGAAGAGCCAACCTTTGATACCTTTAATGAAAAACGCCCGAAAATCCCCGTATTTTAATGCGGGGATGGATAGGGCCAAGCTGACCTAGCAGTCAGCTTTTTTTATTCTAAAAATAGAGACATATGTTCGCTTATCCTGTAAAATATAAATATCTAATCTATGAGGAGGTGAAATACATGAAAAGAATGAGCAGTTTAGCCTATCATTTTGGCGTTAAGCTTCGCTTTTATCCTAGTTCTAAGCAAAAGAAAATCATTAAACTAAACTATGATGCGCAGCGCTTTGTCTACAACTCTTATGTCGGACGCAATCGGAGCAATTATCATGCTAAGCACTACTTAGCTGTTAGACAATATCAAGCAATGCCTTTTGCCTTTTCTATTCTTAATAATTATGAGACTAGGTTGGCAGAAGAAGTAGTCACTAATAGCGAACTATTGGATAAGCCAAGGAATATTCGTGATACTTATAGCTTTTTGCGTGTTAAAGAAATTGATAGCCTCGCTCTTGCCAACGCCATTCAAAATTATCAGAAAGCTTGGAACAACTATCGCAAGATTGGTCATGGAATTCCGACTTTTCACAAAAAACGCAGCGACTGGTCATATCAGAC
>NZ_LARO01000097.1:0-1516 GCF_000980505.1 Lactobacillus sp. N54.MGS-719 | reverse complement strand
GAACCGCCGAACTCAGAGAGAGCGGTTTTACAGACCGCCGCGTTTAGCCACTTCGCTACTCCTCCGTTAGCTGACTTAATTATAATAACGAATATCTAGGACAAATGCAAGGAAAAATTGAAAAAAGTTTTCATTTTTTCTCCATTACGAAATTGATCAATTCTATTCCATCCCTTACAACTTTTTGTTTCCTAACTACAATGTATCCCCTAGCCTTAAAAAATGGTCTAGCAGTAATAGATGCATGTGTCACAATTTTACCATCTTTTATACTACTTTCCAGTTCATCACAAATAGCACTTGCAATACCTTGTCCTTGATAATCTTTATGAACAAAAAGTCTATCTAAATATCCTGATTTATCAATATCACCAAAACCTACAATTTGTTTTTTATCAATTGCAACAATCCTCTTGTGCGCTCTAAAAGATGCATCCCATTTTGGTAAATCAATCTCTTTATGTGCCCACGCATCCATTTGCTCTGGAGAGTAATCTAAAATGTTGATAGTATGTACAGTTTCATAAAACAATTGGGCTAGTTGTGCACAGTCAGCAGATTTATATTCACGTAAAATCATTTATATTTACTCGTTTGAAAAACAAAAGCCATTACTCTTATTGTGGTTTCTAGAGTAATGACTTCTGTGCCTTTGCATTGAATCAAAATGCAATTATGGCAAATTGTCCTTCGCTTTTAATATATCAAAATTTACGCTTATTAACAACGCCATTCAACAGCGCCCATCTTAACGTTCTTGTTAGCCTTAATTAATGCGGCACCATTGCCGATTTCTACGCCGCCGTCAAGAATTCCTTCGTCAGAACGAAGATTTAAGCTGCCGGCATCATAATCCATCACCATGTTTGGTCCCATCATCGTCATATCATACTTTGAAGTATAGATCTTCAAGCCCTGATCGTTTTCAAGCTCTACAGGATAATCGGGATCAACTTGATCAACCCAGATGATTGAAAAGTGGGAACCAATGCTGCAGCCGCCACCCTTGATAGAATACTTGCCACCACCATCATCGGTGATTAAGATCAAAGTCTTGTCTGCGATTTCTCTTCTCTTTAAGTAATCAAGTGCGTTATCAGTAAATGTAATTTTCAACATGAGTCCACTCTCCTTTTCGCTTTGTTAATTAAATTATAGCGAAAAAAGCTAGTAAATAAATTGATCTAAATCAAGAAATATTAATTTAGGCACAAAAAAGTCATTACCTTAAGGAGACCATGGTAACGACTTTTTTACACATATAGATCATACTGAGTATTTAAAAGTGTATTGCATCATGAATTACAATACACCGTAATATAACACCTTTTCTAAAGATTGGCTTAAAAGAAGACTTATTTTTTAGCTAAAAATATCAGACTAGCATTGATAACGCAAACGTATTTTCGTAAAATAGCATTATCAAGCAAGTGAACGTATATTCGCTTAGCATAGTAAGGTGGGGATGCACATGTATGACTATAGATATGAACCACACAGGCTAGTCTTCATGATC
>NZ_LARO01000020.1:0-32409 GCF_000980505.1 Lactobacillus sp. N54.MGS-719 | reverse complement strand
ATTAGTAAAAGGATGTATCCCTCTTTTTTAGTTGGTTTTGTATAAAACAATAATTTTAGTGCTAGCTAAGCAAAATAGGAGGCAGCAATGAAGGCACTATCGGTACGTGGCGATTACATCATGGATATAATTGCCGGCAAGAAGAAAATTGAATATAGAACGTGGAAAACAAACTATCGTGGACCACTTCTGATGTGTTCGACTGCTAAAAAGGTGGCAGGTGCTGCACCTGGTTACGCAATTTGTGTCGTGAATTTGAAGAGCATTCAATATGTTCCATTTGAAGATCTCTATTATTGGAATATCGAACTTGTCGATGTGATCAAGCCGATTCATGTGAAGGGTCAGCTGAAGCTTTTCAACGTTGATGATGATCTGATTAAGCCGATTAGCAGAAAAGAATTTGAATTGGAAGTACGGCCGTTAATTTATATGCCAAAGAGAAGGAAGAAAAGTAATAAAAAAATTATTCCAAATGTATTTAGAATAGTTAAATAAATGAAAAATTTGTCGCTCAATGTCAATGACAGCTTTTTACTATGCATCCCCCTATGACAAACTTGACCACGACGATAAAGGCATCGACATGTTTATGGCTTCATGGTCACTTTCAAGTGAACCTTCACCAAGGGGGATGTACAGTGAGACCAACCCAATGAATGATTCAAGATTTGCTACCAAGGAAAACAACAAGTTGCTTGATGAAAAGGTTTGCCAAAGCTTACTGTTAAGCCAAGTTTGCAAGCTTATGCTGAAACTCGTGCGCAAGAAGTCGTTAACAAGTTCTCACACATTCGTCCAAACGGCAAGAGAACTGCATACGAAGAAAACATTGCTTTGAACAGCGTTCAAGTTTCAACTACATCTAAGGAAGCTGCTAAGGTACTTCTTGACGAATTTATCTACCACGACCAAGCTTCAAACTGGGCTCACAGAAAGTCACTTTTGAGCAAGGCTAACAAGACTATCGGTGTTGGTTTTGCATTTGAAGCTAAGCCTGGTATGGCAACTCAAGGCAACAAGTATCCTGATTACTTAGGTGACCGTATTGCTGTTGATTTGCAAACTCACTAATTAAATAAAAAGAATATAAAAAATGCTTAGTACCTAGTTGGTATTAAGCATTTTTGTTTAGCTTATAATGAGCATTCTCCAGAATTGACTACTGGTGTACCAGTTGTGCGGCTGAATTGCGACCAGGCTGGCGATAATGATTAAAAGGCCTGCCATTGAGATCGAAATGGAAAAGATGAAGTTAGTGAAATTGGCAGGGTAGCTGCTTTTGCGACATCCCCTGAAGATGTAAAGTGCAAGACCCACGAAAAAGAAACCTACAAAAATTCCGATTTGATACCAAATATCCATTACTACTCCCTTAATTAATCCTTCTTTTCATAGCCAAAATACTTCTTTGCGGCGTCGCTCATACGGTCCGGCGACCAAACCGGATACCAGACAAATTCTACGTCCACGTTTTTTACTTCTTCAACTTTTTTAACTTCTTTAGTGATTGCATCGATTAAAAAGCCGGTCAAGGGACAGGCTGGAGTGGTCAAAGTCATGTTGATTAAGCAGATGCCATCTTCGTCCAAGTCGATACCATAGATTAAGCCTAAATTAACCACGTCGACGTTTAATTCAGGGTCGATCACCTGAGCGAGGTGGTTAATGATGTCGTTTTTGATTGTTTCGCCGTCTCTCATTATGCATCCTCACCAAAAATCTTTGCTTTGATTGCTTGTCCGGTTGGCGTACCAGCTAAGCCGCCGATTCCTGTTTCGCGTAGGGATGCTGGCATTTGGTGGCCAACTTTTTTCATGGCATCGATACATTCGTCAGCCGGAATTACACTAGTGCATCCCGCCAGCGCCATATCTGCCGCAATCAAGGCGTTCCCAGCACCAATCGCATTTCTTTTCACGCAAGGCACTTCAACCAGTCCTGCAATAGGGTCACAAACAAGGCCAAGCAAATTCGACATTGCAATCGATAAAGCCTGTGCACTTTGTTCGGCGGTGCCGCCAGCTGCTTCAACTGCCGCAGCCGCACCCATGGCAGAGGCAGAGCCTACTTCAGCTTGGCAGCCACCAGTAGCACCAGCGATTTCGGCGTTGTTGGCGATCACCATGCCCAAGCCACCGGCAGTGAACAAGAAGTGAATCATTTGCTCCTCAGTTAAGTTGAGTCGTTTTTCTAATAAAAACAAGACACCAGGTAAGGTGCCGGATGAACCCGCTGTTGGCGTAGCACAAATGACACCCATTGCCGCATTAACTTCGTTAGTTGCAACAGCATTCTGTACGGCAGTCATGATCGTATCGCCAGAAAGGGTGTGGCCTTTCTCAATATATTTCTTGATCTTCACGGCCTCACCGCCAGTTAAGCCAGTGCTAGAAAACACACCATTGCCGCTGCGACCTTTTTTCACCGCATCGCGCATGGTTTCCAGATTGTATTTCATTTTATTCCAGACTTTTTCACGAGGTAAGCCTGACATTTGGCATTCTTGCTCAATGATCAATTCAGAGATAGGTTTGCCTGTTTTTTCGGAGTCGGCGACAATTTCTTTAATGTGGTTGTACATGATTTCTTCCTATCTATAAACAAATGATGTGAGGATATTTCTTCCGTAATTCACCAGTTAAGGCTGGTTTGAAGTAATTTTGGATATCGTACTCATAGATGTAACAAGCGTGCGACTTGTAGATTCTTTTTTCCTTAAAAGGGGCCTTGAGTTTCAAAAAGTCAGATAAGGATCTCTCGTGATTAAGTTTTCTCTCAAAATCAACTAAGATCACGATTGGTAGAGAACCAGCTGGCTTGATGTTGATGCCGTGTAAGACGATCTCGCGCACTTCGATGGCACCGCCACCGATAGAGCAGCCTGATAATTGGGCCTTCTTTTCACCATCTGACATGTCCAAAATCGCAGTGTTAGGGTGGCCGATGGGGCTTTGGCCTTCTTCTTCAACAAAGCGAATATCGATTCCGCGTTGGTGCGCAATCTCAGGTGCTCGCGGCACACGCAAATCCTCTGTAGTAAAGCCCAAGATTCCTGCAGCGATGGCATAGTCAGTACCATGTCCGCGGTGCGTTTGCGCAAAAGAGCCATAATAATGAACAGTAACTTTTTTAGGTACGCCGCCGAACAAGCGGTTTCCTTCACGGCCAATGGCTACGGCACCGGCAGTGTGTGAGCTTGACGGTCCGACCATGACAGGTCCGATGATGTCAAAGACGCTCTTGTAACGATTCTCCATTGTAAGATCCCCTAATGTATTATAATTTTCGTTTCTCATTATAACGGATAATGGGAAAATGATAAGTAAAGATTGCGATGATTTTCAATATTTTGAGAAATAGAGTAATCGTAATTACTGTAATTATAATTACTAAAATCTAACTAAAATAAAAATTTTTTATTCTTATACATTTTCAGTATAATTTAGTAGCATAATAAAGATCGTTTTTAGAGAAGGATAAATTATGACTAACGAAAAAGACAAATTGAAGCAAAATTTAGAGAAGGTTGCTGAAGAACGCGGCGACCAGCAAGCAGTATCTTATCAAGACTTGTTCAGTCCAATGTTCATGCAAAAGAATACCAGCTTTGCTACGATTGATGTGTTTGTAAGAGAACTTGGCTTGAAGGACTTCCAAGAGATCGAAAAGATTGATGACAAAGTAATCGACGATTTTGTCAAAAAAGAGACGAAATTTAATAATTGGCAAGAAATGCAACAGCGTGCGGTAAGCGAATACATGACTAGCTTATTTTAATAAAAAGTAACCCCTAAAGTCGGTTATTAGTTGATAAGAATGGTATCATTAATATAGTAGTAAATATATATTTTTGGCGTAGAAAGAAAAGGAAGAGAACGATGGAAGATAAAGAAATTGTTCAACAGATTGAACAGGGCGTCAAAGAATCAGAAAATTGGAGTGTATATCACCACTTAAAGGATAAGTTAGGTTATCCAGCATTGATGTTGCGTCAAACTAACACAAGTGCAAATAGTTTCGGCGTAAACATCGATATCTTTAAAGGATATGCTTACTTGTTCTTGGACAATGGTACACCTGCAGAACCTGGCAAGCCTTTCTCAGTGCAAGAGATGTCAGATTGGGTAGCTTTGAAAGAACTGCTTGACATCATTAAGCCTTATATAAAAAAATAAATCCATAAAAAATACGAATTTGCCATTGTGACAAATTCGTTTTTATTTGTGGGAAAGGGATCAGAATGCAAAAGTACACAAGATTAGCAACTAAAGATGACTTGGCTGAGATTATGGCTATTATTGGGGATGCCAAGGTATTTTTGAAAAAGTCAGGCAGCACGCAATGGCAAAATGGCTATCCAAATGAAGAATCAATTTTAGATGATATTAAGAATGGCGATGGATATGTCTTAGTAGTTGGCGATAAGGTGGCTGGCTACACTGCCGCAATTACTGGTGTAGATCCCCATTATCTGAAAATTGAAGGTGGCAGCTGGAGCGACAACGATGATCCTTATACAAAGATTCACCGCATTTGCTTGAGTTCAAATTATCAAGGTCAAGGCTTAAGTAGGATCTTCATGTCAGATATCATCAGTTTGGAATATGCGACCGGTGTCAGAAACTTCCGTGTTGATACCCACCGTTTGAATAAGCCAATGCAAAAGCTAGCAACCGGCAACGGTTTTGAATATCGTGGTATTATCCAAGTCGATGATGAAGTTGATCCAGACCGCTTGGCTTACGAATTAAATATGTAGAAAATAAAAAGCCCATAATTGCTACAAGAAGTAACAATTATGCGGCTTTTTTACTTTTCGTTATAAAGAGCTTTAACAGCATCGATATCACATTGTTGGATGGTGTAAGCACGTTGATCAGTAATTGCAGAATTCATAACTGATGGTTGACTGTCGTTGTGCTCCAAACCAATAGCGTGACCCAATTCGTGTTCAGCACAGACAATGCAATTTCTGGATTTACTTGATCCAAGAAGAAGTTGTTAAGTGAAATGATTGAACCGTAGAGGTAGCCACGTGGTACAGCAGGTAGTTGTGTGATACCAGCCCAACCAGTGTTGCTGTAGTTACCAGCGTTCACAATGATGTTGGCTTTGCGATAATCAGTAACTTGCTTAAAGTTGATGGCTTTAGTATCGTTCCAAGCATTCATTGATACATCGGCTTTCTATTTAATTTTTTGCATTATCTAACTATTTGTAACCCATTTGCAAGCGTAAGGCCTCGTAAATTGGCTTGCCGCCAAGCAAGTCGAGTACGTAGTAAGAAATAAATGTAACGATGATTAATGGCAAGACTTGTTGGACAGTACCGACCATTTCGGTTAACAGCATGATCGCAGTAAAGGGTGCTTTTTCGATCGCGCCAAAGTAGGCGGCCATTGAAATAACCAAGATGTGAACGAAGCACATTGACGGAATGATGCCTAATTTAATCATGACGTTGGCACAGATCATGCCTAAGATCGCACCTAAAACCAGGATCGGCATGAAGATACCGCCAGGCACTGATGAACCATAAGACAGCATTGAGAAGACAAAACGAATGACGAAGAGAATGATAGGGATAATTACCAAACTCCATGGTCCAAGCAGTAATTGTGTGTCGAGCTTATGGTTGGACAAATCAGTGATCAAAACGTGTGAACCACCGAGCAGGTGAGAATTCCAAAGACCAACTGGAATAATCGAGATCAAAGGAATAATGCTGTGGTAGTAAGCAGGAATCTTCTTAAGTTTACTGAAGATGGGCTTCAAGCTAAGCAATGTATATTGGTAGCCGTAAGCTAAAAGTCCTAATACAATACCGATAATTGGCAAAGTCCAGTAGGCATTGATTGGGAAGTAGCCGCGAACTGGCAAGTATAAACATGGCTTGTTACCGAAGAACAGAATAGTCATGAAGTCAGCTGAGAAGCTGGCGGCTAAAATTGAGACCACCTTTTTGGGTTTAAAGCTGAAGGAGATTTCTTCAACTAAGAACATTGCGCCGGCAATTGGTGCACTAAAGGCAGCCGCAAGTCCTGCCGCAACACCACATTCTTGCAGTTCCTTAATTTGATCTTTGTCTGATTCAAAGATGCTTTCGGCTAACCCTTGTCCAACCATGGCACCCATTTCAATACATGGACCTTCACGTCCCAGCATCAGGCCAGGGCAGATTGCCAGCAGACCACCAACAAATTTACGCCATAAGATTGACCACCATGGCATCTTGTTTTCACCTAAGAAAACAGCTTCAATTTGCGGTACACCAGAACCGACTAATTGATTCAAATATGGTTTAGTGATGTGACCTAGTACAAGGCAGATAACGATCATCAAGATAACATAGGGCACAAGCCACATTGGTTGTGCCGCCATCTTCGGGTAAATAAAGTTGAGGATCTGCATCGTATGGTCAATTACCCAGCGAAAGACGCTTACGATTAGACCGGTGATGATGCCTACAAGAATCGCCCGGTACAGGTGATAAGACATGTCACTGGAAAACGGTCTTCTTAAAATTTGTTTTGCAGTTTTTATCATAATCATTTCCTTATTGCTGAAGTTTAGTACAACTTTATCTTATCACATGCAAACAGCCCTTGTTCAGGGCTGTTTGCATGTGATATTGAATAAAAATTATCTATTTTCTTGAACTACTTTAACAATTTGAATGATGATAGTAGGCATTAATGCTAACCCGATAATCCAAAGAAGTTGGGTGTTAGTCAATGGAGTTACAGCGAACAAACTGTGAAGACCTGGTACAAATAAAATTAAAGCTAATAATAATGTACCAACTGCAAAGGCAGCCAAGCTGTACCAGTTGTTCTTAAAGCCAATCTTGAAAATGCTGTGCTGTGAACGGCAGTTGAAACCATGAAGCAAACGAGCAAAAGTCAAAGTTGAGAAGGCCATGGTACATGCGACAGCGGCACTAGTTTGACGACCAATCATGAAGGCAGCGATAACGCCAACTGAGATAATGATCCCCTGAAGAGTTACTTTGGTTATTAAGCTCTTATCAAGGATGCCGACTTTAGGATCACGTGGTTTTCTATCAAGAATGTCTGGTGCACCAGGCTCCATCCCGATTGCCAAAGCTGGAAGGGAGTCGGTTACCAAGTTGATGAACAAAAGCTGAACTGCGATAAATGGCACTGGAAAGCCACCAATTGAGGCAAACAAAACAGTGATGATCGCAGATAAGTTACCTGAAAGAAGATACATAATTGCGTTCTTAATATTTTCAAAAACGGTCCGACCATTGGCAACAGCCTTGATTATTGTAGCGAAGTTGTCGTCGGCCAAGATCATGCTGGCTGCATCTTTTGATACTTCGGTACCGGTGATTCCCATAGCAACACCAATGTCGGCTTTCTTCAAGGCAGGGGCGTCGTTGACGCCATCACCAGTCATAGAAACAATCTTGTCCTTCTTTTGCCATGCGTTAACGATGCGGATTTTGTTTTCTGGCGATACACGGGCATAAACGGCGATCTTTTCAATCTTTTGTTCAAGTTCTTCGTCGCTCATCTTATCAAGTTCGAGACCAGTAACGGCAATGTCGCCATCGCTAAAGATACCGATCTTTTTGGCAATGGCAACGGCAGTAACCTTGTGGTCACCAGTGATCATGACAGTACGGATACCGGCTTTTTTAGCACGGGCAACAGCTTCAATACTTTCTTCACGAGGTGGGTCCATTTCGGAAACCAAACCAATGAAGGTAAAGCCGTGTTCTGTCTCAGGAGCAAGATCTTCGTCTTTTTCCTTGTAGGCAAAGGTTAAAACACGCAAACCATTTTCTGAGAAGTGTTCGTTTTGAGCTAAAATCTTCTTTCTATCTTCATCAGTTATTGGGCGAACTTCATCGCCGATACGGATGTTGTCACAGCGGTCAAGCAAGACGTCGATGGCACCCTTAACGAAGATAGTAGGTACAGTGTGAATCAAGTGCTTGGTACTCATCAACTTACGGTCAGAGTCAAATGGCACTTCTTGTTGACGAGTTAAAAGACCACGCAAGTCATTTTCAGATAAACCAAGTTGGTTATTGCCAAGGTCAATGCCTGGCACCTTGCGGTACATTTCAAGTAAGGCTGATTCGGTTGGGTCACCGATGCTCTTGCCGTCTTTTAAGCTTGAGTCGTTGTTTAATACTGCGTCGTATAAAAGGTAGCGGTGTAATTGATTGCCTAAGTCTAGTTGATCAGGCTTTAAGACTTCGCCACCAATGTAGATGTCTTCAACGGTCATCTTGTTTTGGGTTAGAGTACCGGTTTTATCGGAACAAATAACGGAAACGGAACCTAAAGATTCAACGGCAGCCAAGTTCTTGATAATGGCATTTTCTTTGGCCATCTTTTGTGTACCCATAGCTTGCACGATGGTTACGATTGAACTCAAGGCTTCAGGAATTGCGGCTACAGCTAAGGCAACTGCAAAAAGAAGTGCATCCATAATCGGTTGACCGCGCCAGATTTGCAAGCCAAGTACGATGGCACAAATGATCAAAATTGCCGTGGCCAGTTTGGATGAGAACTTATCAAGTGAGACTTGAAGTGGGGTACGACGTTCCTTAGTTTCATTCATCAAGGAAGCGATCTTACCGATCTCGGTGTTCATCCCCGTGCCGGTAACTAACACATTAGCGCGGCCGTAAGTAACTAGTGAACTTGAGTAAACCATGTTGAGACGGTCACCCAATGGGATTTCATGATCGAAGTCAACGTCGGCCTTATCGATATTGGTTGATTCACCGGTTAAAGAACTTTCGTTAACTTGCAGAGAATAGTTATCCAAAATTCGTCCATCGGCAGTAACCATGTCGCCGGCTTCCAAAAGCATGATGTCGCCAGGTACAACGTCTTTTGAATCGATTTCGATCTTTTCACCATTGCGCAGAACTTTGGCACTAGGTGAGGACAGCGACTTGAGCGATTCAAGCGATTTTTCTGCTTTAACGTGCTGCACCGTTCCTAAAATTGCGTTTAAGATCAGTACGGCAATGATAACCAGCGTACTTTCTAAATCACCAGTAAAGGCAGAAATAACTGCGGCGATGATCAAGATGATGACCATCAAATCTTTGAACTGCTCTAAGAAAACTTGAAAGGCCGTTTTCTTTTTGCCTTCAACTAAGGCGTTTTTACCGTATTTGGCTAAGTTTTCTTCAGCCTGCTTAGTCGATAAACCATCGCTGCCGGTTTTAAACTCTTTTAAAACCTCGTCCTTGGTCTGTAAATAATACTGTTTCATATAATCCTCCAGAATTGGGAGTGTCTAGACAAAAAAAGAGACCATGCCCAAACTTAAAAAAGTTTATGCATAGTCTCACCATTTAAATTTACAGCGGAAATTGCTTTCGTGATATGACGCCGTAAATACAATTATTTGTCGGTTACTCCCTATATGTATATTAAAATTAAATCATACGACATTGTTCTTGGCAATAAAAAAATAATATAATTAAAAATCATGAATTGAAGGGGAAAATATGAATAAGGTGATTTTGCCGCGCAAACGCTGGCAACAGATCTTTAACGTGCAAATGATTTTTGCACTAATCGTAACAATTTTAGAAATGATTCCTAAGCGAGGACACACTGCAGGTAATATTTTTCAGTTAGTATTCTTATGCTTAGTCATTTGTTTAAATTTTTACGTTCAATTTAAGCGTAAAAATCCTAGCAAGCTTAATCATGAGATTACTCGCTGGATAAATCTCTGGCTGTTTAACGGTTATTTCATTGATGTCTGGTTAGCAACGGGTAATTATTTATTACTTTTCAAATTTCTTGCCCCATGCCCATGGATCCTCGTGCCAGGTCTTCAAGACATCGTATTGTTCGCTTGAGATATGGCCTGATTCGTTTTCCTTCTTGAGAAGTTCTGGGTAGGAAAGAAGCGGAGCATACTTAACGCCGCTCTTAGCAAAGTTTTCCTTGGCGTCTGGCAAGTAGTAGGTGAAGATTGAAGATACGCCGATTACGTTGCCACCGTCTTTTTCAGTTGCCTTAACAGCGTTCAAAACTGAGCCACCAGTAGTGATTAAGTCGTCAATTAAAACGATCTTGTCGTCTTTTGAAAAGCAACCTTCGATTTGACGACCCTTGCCATGATCCTTTGGTTTTGGACGAACGTAGATCATTGGCAAATGAAGCTTGTCAGCAACCCAAGCTGCGTGAGGAATACCGGCAGTAGCGACACCACCGATGATGGTTGCTTCAGGAAATTCTTTTGCAATTAAGTTAGCTAAGTCACTGGCAATCATGTCGCGTAATTCTGGGTAAGAAACAGTCAAACGCAAGTCAGTGTAGATTGGTGAAAGCATCCCACTTGCATAGGTAAATGGTTTGTCAGGTGAGATAGTGATGATTTTTTCTTGGATAAGTTGAGAAATAATTTGATCTTTATGCATTTTAATTAAACTCCTTCTTGATTGCTTCATAAGCAGCTTCTGGATCACTGGCTAAAGTGATAGGACGGCCAACAACGATGGCACTTGAACCCCATTCCTTAGCATCGGCTGGTGTTGCAACTCTTGATTGGTCATCTTTAGCGTTGCCCTTTGGACGAATGCCAGGAGTGACATATAAGAAATCGTCGCCGATTGCTTCGTGCAATTCTTTGACTTCAAGTGGTGAACAGATAACGCCGTCTGCACCAGCAGCTTTTGCCATCTTGGCCAGGCTGAGTACTTGTTTGTCCATTGGTAAAGAACAGTTTTGTTCGTGGGCTAAAACATCGTCTGAAATTGAAGTCAATTCAGTGACAGCCAAAAGCTTAGGTACGCTCTTGCCAGCGGGTGTGCCAGCGATTAAACCGTCTTTAGCGGCCTTGATCATTTGACTGCCGCCAAGTGCGTGCACCGTAGTAAAGGTAATGCCGAGTTTTGCCAAAGCCTTAGCACCGTTATAAACAGTGTTTGGAATATCATGCATCTTAAGGTCTAAGAAGATCTTGTAGCCTTGATCGGTTAATTCTTTAACTACGCCAATGCCGGCGTTGTAAAACAATTCCATGCCGACTTTGATAAAGACGTTTTCCGGTTTGCCAAGTTTTGCCAGAATTTCGTGTAATTTTTCTTCATTGTCCAAATCAAGGGCAACAATTACAGGTCTACTCATTTTTTTCCTCCACAAAAAAAGTCTATACGTGGCGCAGAGAGACACCAGGTATAGACTTTCCCCAGATAATTTAAGTCAATATTTTGAACTTGCGGTCTCTCTGTACCGTTTAAAGTTTGATCAAAACGAAGTTTAACACCATCGAAAATAAAATACAAATAAAATTTTGAACTTTGAAAAAATGAAAAAGGCGTGTACAATCTGTTCTAAAAAATAAGCGAATGTCCGTGAGCATTCATTTTTGGAGGAAAATTATGACAAATACACGCGTAAGTTTACCAGGATTAGATTTGAAGAACCCAGTGATGCCAGCAAGTGGTACCTTTGGCTTTGGTGATGTGCCAGCAGCTAAGAAGTTCGATTTAAACGAATTGGGTGCGATGGTGATCAAGACCACGACGCCACATGCGACAACCGGTAATCCGCAACCACAGATCGCTGTTTTAGACGACGGCGTTTTAAACTCAGTTGGTTTAACTAACCCAGGTGTTGACGTAGTAATTAGTGAGAAACTTGTTCCACTTAGAAAACAATATCCAGACCTGCCAATTATGGCTAGTGTGGGTGGCGATAGCGAAGACGACTACGTTGAAGTCGCTAAGAAGTTGTCTGACTCAGGTTTAGTTAATGCACTCGAAATCAACGTTTCTTGTCCTAACGTTGATCGCGGCGGTATGAGCTTTGGTGTGCATCCTGACGTCGTTGAAGAGTTAACCCAGAAAATCAAAAACGTGGTCAACGTTCCAATCTACGTTAAACTAACACCAAACGTCACTGATGTAGTTACTATCGCCAAAGCTGCCGAAAAGGGCGGTGCTGATGGTCTTTCCATGATCAACACTTTGCTTGGTATGGACATTGATGTGAAAACGAGAAAGCCAGTGCTTGGTCACAACATGGGTGGTCTCTCCGGTGAAGCTGTTAAACCAGTTGCTCTGCGCATGATTGCCCAAGTTCACCAAAGTGTGAACTTACCAATCATCGGTATGGGCGGCATTAGTTCAGCCGAAGACGTCGTCAAATTCATGCTTGCCGGTGCCAGTGCTGTTGCCGTAGGGACTGCTCATTTCCACGACAGCATCGCCTCCAAGCATATTGCAGATAGTTTGCCAGTCGAACTTAAAAAATTAGGCGTTGACGATATCAACGATTTAGTCGGTCAAGTTAAATTCAATTAATTCCTTGACAAACGCTGTCATTTACAGTAACTTTAAAGCAATGAATGTCCTTTAAAATTAGTCCCGTGAGGCTAGCAAGGCAGGCTTAAATTAAGTTTCGACTTTACAGAAAGCTCCTAGTCTCAGAGAAGACTGGGAGCTTTTTTCATGGGCAAAAATTAGGAGGCTGTTAAATTGGCAAAAGAAATTCAGGATGCGCTTGCAATGAAGCGTGCGCTAACGCGTATTACTTACGAAATCATCGAACAAAATAAGGGTACCGATGATCTAGTATTAGTTGGGATCAAGACACGTGGTGTTTACCTAGCTGACCGCATCCATGACAGAATTCAAAAACTTGAAGGCGTTGATGTTCCGGTCGGTGAACTTGACATCACCCTTTACCGTGATGACCGTCATGATGCATCCTTGAAGCAAGATCCAGTTGTTAACTCTGATCAAGTTAGTGTCGACATCGATGACAAGCACGTTGTCTTGATCGACGATGTTATCTACACCGGTCGAACAATTAGAGCTGCGATGGATGCCTTGATGCACGTTGGTCGACCAAGTTCGATCAGAGTGGCAGTTTTGGTTGACCGTGGTCACCGTGAATTGCCAATCCGTGCAGACTTTGTTGGTAAAAACATTCCAACTTCTGCCGACGAACAAGTCGCTGTTAATGTAGTTGAAAAGGACGGCAAGGATTCAGTTGAACTGAAGGCTTTGCCAAAATAAAAAATAGAAAAAGTAAATAATTCAACCATTTAATTGACTCCAGAGAGGGCCAGAAGGGTTGCTTAGTTTTTCGCATACAAAAGTGCGAAGAAAAAGCCTGGAGCAATTAAATGCTTCAGGCTTTTTTTGATAGAAAGAATCGAAAATGGAAAATTTAAATCTTGTCAGTTTACCACATTTTGTTAGTGTTGAAAATTTGCATGTTGATGAAGTAGAGGCTTTGATCAAGCGAGCAGAATACTTCAAAAAAGGCGGTGCAACGCCTCGCTTAACCAAGCCGGTATACGTGACCAACATGTTCTTTGAAGACTCAAGCAGAACACATACGAGTTTTGAAATGGCTGAAAGAAAGTTGGGATTAACAGTTATCCCATTTGATCCAGCTCACTCATCAGTTAATAAAGGTGAAACTTTATACGACACTTCACTCATCATGAATGCCTTAGGTGTTGATCTTGAAGTGATCCGCCACTCACAAAATGAGTACTACAACGATTTGATCAACTTAAAAGATCACCAACACTTAAACATCGGTGTGATCAACGCAGGTGATGGTAGTGGTCAACACCCTAGTCAATGTATGCTCGACATGATGACCATCCACGAACACTTCGGCCACTTCAAAGGCTTAAAAGTAGCCATCGTCGGCGACATCACTAACTCAAGAGTCGCAAAAAGTGACATGGAACTGCTTACCAGATTAGGCGCAGAAGTCTACTTCTCAGGTCCAAGCTACTGGTATTCAAAGGAATTTGATAAATACGGTAAGTATGAAGAATTAGACAAGTTGATCCCTGACATGGATGTCATGATGCTGCTTAGAGTACAACATGAACGTCATGCAGGTGATCCTAATGAAAAGAAATTTGATGCAAAAGCATACCATGAAAAATATGGCATCAACCACAAACGTTACAATGAATTAAAGCCAGATACAATCATCATGCACCCAGGTCCAATTAACCACGACGTTGAACTTAGCGGTGACTTGGTCGAAAGCGACAAGTGTATGTTTGTCCGTCAAATGCAAAACGGCGTCTTCATGAGAATGGTCATGATTGAAGCAGTATTACGCGGAAGAAAGCTCGGAGGTCTCGAATAATGACAACAGTAATTAAGAACGGTACCGCTTATCAAAATGGTCGCTTAGTTAAAGCAGATGTTTTAATTGACGGTCAAAAAATTAAAGCAATCGGTACTGATTTAACAGGTGACAAAGTAATTGATGCTAAAGGTAAGTTAGTCAGCCCCGGCTTAGTTGATGTCCACGTTCACTACCGCGATCCTGGTCAAACTTATAAGGAAGATATTAGGACAGGTAGCGAAGCTGCAGCCCGCGGTGGTTTTACCACAGTCGGTGCCATGCCAAATGTCACTCCTGTACCTAACACACCAGAATTAATGGAAAAGATGGTTGAGGAAAACAAGAAGAAGGGCATCGTTCACGTCTTCCAATACGGTCCAATCACTAATGATGAAACAACTGATGTCATTCCTGATTATGCCGCTTTGAAAAAAGCTGGTGCTTTTGCCTTAAGTAATGACGGCCACGGCGTGCAAACCGCCCAAACTATGTACCTGGCTATGCAAAAAGCTAAGGAAAACAACTTGATTGTCGCAACTCATGCTCAAGATGATTCATTGTTTGATCACGGCATCGTCAACGCCGGAAAAACCGCAGAAAGGTTGAACTTGCCACCTGTTACTGAGCTTGCGGAAACTACGCAGATTGCGCGTGACTTGCTCTTAGCGCAAAAGACTGGCGTGCACTACCACATCTGCCACGTTTCAACTAAAACGAGCGTTGAACTGGTCCGTATGGCAAAGGCCCGCGGCATCAACGTCACTTGTGAAGTCGCACCGCACCATATTTTGTTAACTGATGACGATATTCCAAAGGACAACGGCTACTACAAGATGAATCCACCTTTGAGAAATAAGGAAGATCAAGCAGCTTTGTTAGTTGGGTTACTTGATGGCACAATTGATTTGATTGCCACTGACCATGCGCCTCACGCTAAGAAAGAAAAGCAAGGCGGGATGAAAGGTGCCGCATTTGGAATCACAGGCAGCGAAACAGCTTTAAGTACCTTGTACACCAAGTTTGTAAAAAACGAAAAAGTCTTTACGCTTGAACAATTATTATCATGGCTCAGCGATAAGCCAGCTAAGACCTTCGGCCTTAAAAACGCCGGTGTGCTCGAACCAGGAAGGCCTGCTGATATTGCTATCTTTGATCTTGAGCATGAAAAAGAAATCAAGGAAGCAGACTTTAAGTCTAAGGGTGTCAATACACCATTTACCGGCCACAAGGTTTATGGTTCAACAGTGATGACAATGGTTGACGGTAAAGTTGTCTACCAGGAAGGAGCAGAGTAAATGTCAATGCGCTATTTAATTTTAGAAGACGGCAGTATCTATGCCGGTGAAGGCTTCGGCGCCGATCGCGAAACAACCGGTGAAGTTGTTTTCACAACAGGGATGACAGGTTATCAAGAAGCAATCACTGATCAAAGTTACGCAGATCAAATCTTGGTTTTCACTAACCCATTGATTGGTAACTACGGGATTACTTTAGCTGACTATGAATCACTTGAACCAAAGATCAAGGGCGTGATTTGCCACCAAGTTGCCCGCCATCCGGACAACTGGAGAATGCAAACGACTTTGCCTAAGTTCTTAGAGCATTTGGATATCCCAGGCATTCAAGGAATTGATACCCGTGCCTTAGTTAAAAAGCTTCGTGTCCACGGTACTTTAAGAGGTAAGATCGCAGATTCAAAGGAAGATGCAGACAAGATTGCCAAGATTTTACAAACTGAAAATGTAACTCAAGGCGTGATCAGCTGCGTCTCAACTAAGAGTCCATACCCAGTTCCCGGTTCAAAGAGCAACATTGTGGTTATCGACTTCGGGATCAAGCACAGTATCTTGCGTGAACTCGCCGAGCGTGACTGCAACTGTATTGTTTTGCCATATACCGCAACCGCTGAAGAAGTGTTAAACCTTCATCCAGATGGTGTCCTTCTTTCAAACGGCCCTGGTGACCCAGAAGAAATGGCCGCAAATGGTGCTACAGACATGGTTCGTGAAGTTGAAAAGTATGTACCATTGATGGGTATTTGTATGGGACACCAAGTCTTTGCTTTAGCCAACGGTGCTAAGACCCACAAGATGAAGTTCGGCCACCGTGGTTTTAACCACCCAGTCCGTGAAATTGCTACTGGCAACATCGGTTTTACTTCACAAAACCACGGCTACGCTGTAGATGCAGATTCAGTTGATAAAGATAACTTGATGATTACCCACGTTGAAGTAAACGATGGCACTGTTGAAGGATTGCGTCATAAGAAGTACCCAGCCTTCTCAGTCCAGTTCCACCCAGATGCAACTCCAGGACCACACGATGAGGTTTCACTATTTGATGACTTTATGTCAATGATTGATCAAAGAAAGGAAGAAGAGCGTCATGCCTAAGAGAAAAGATATTCATAAGATTATGGTGATTGGTTCTGGTCCAATTATTATTGGTCAGGCTGCAGAATTTGACTATTCTGGTACTCAGGCTTGTTTAGCTCTTCGCGAAGAAGGTTACGAAGTTGTGTTGGTTAACTCCAACCCAGCAACCATCATGACCGATACGACAATTGCTGACAAGGTCTACATTGAACCTTTGACCGTTGAATCAATTTCAAGAATCATTCGTCAAGAATATCCAGATGCCATCTTGCCAACCTTGGGTGGCCAAGTAGGTTTGAACATGGCTTTGGCTCTTGCAAAGACTGGTATCTTGGATGAACTGCACATTGAACTTTTGGGTACTAAGCTTGATTCAATCGAACAAGCTGAAGACCGTGAAAAGTTCAAGGAATTATGTAAAAAGTTGGGCGAACCTGTGCCACCATCCAAGACGGTTAATACAGTTGAAGATGCTTTGGCCTTTGGTGATGAAATCGGCTATCCAATCATCGTACGTCCTGCCTTCACAATGGGTGGTACCGGTGGTGGTATCTGCCACAACCGTGAAGAATTAGCTGAAATTGCCAAAAATGGTTTGGAACTTTCACCCGTAACTGAATGTTTGATTGAAAAATCCATTGCTGGTTACAAGGAAATCGAATTCGAAGTAATGCGCGACCACGACGATAATGCGATGATCGTCTGCTGTATGGAAAACTTCGATCCAGTTGGTATCCACACCGGTGACTCAATCGTTTTCTCACCAAGTCAAACCTTGTCAGACAAGGAATACCAAATGCTGCGTGACTGTTCACTGCGTTTGATTAGAGCACTTAAGATCGAAGGGGGATGTAACGTACAGCTTGCCCTTGATCCAACCAGCTTTAACTACGACGTTATCGAAGTTAACCCAAGAGTTTCTAGATCAAGTGCCTTGGCTTCAAAGGCTACTGGTTATCCAATTGCCAAGATGGCCGCTAAGATTGCGGTGGGCATGACTTTGGATGAAATCAAGAACCCAGTAACTGGTACGACTTATGCCGAATTTGAACCAGCTCTTGACTACGTTGTCTGCAAGCTTCCACGCTGGCCATTCGATAAGTTCCCTAAGGCGGACAGAGTTTTAGGTACGCAAATGAAGGCTACCGGTGAGGTTATGGCGATCGGTAGAACTGCAGAAGAAGCAATGCAAAAGGCTGTCAGATCACTTGAAATCGATGAAAGGGATCTTTATTCTGAAGAAGCTCATGAAGCTAGCGATGATAAGCTTGAACAAAAATTAGTTAAGGCGCAAGACGATCGCTTATTCTACTTAGCAGAAGCATTCAGACGTGGATACAGCTTAGAAGATGTGCATGAATTAACTAAGATCAACTTCTACTTCTTGGATATCGTCAAGCACATGGTCGAAATGGAGAAGACACTTGAAGAAAACAAGTACGATGTCGACACATTGCGCCTTGCTAAGAAATATGGCTTCAGCGATCCAACAATTGCTCATTTATGGTGTGAAAGCGAAGATGAAGTAAGAAACTTTAGAAAAGCCAACGGCATCATACCAGTTTACAAGATGGTTGATACCTGTGCAGCCGAATTTGAATCAAAGACGCCATACTTCTACTCAACTTATGATACAGAAAACGAATCACATAAGTCAGGTAAGAAATCAGTGGTTGTAATTGGTTCAGGCCCAATCAGAATTGGTCAAGGTGTCGAATTCGACTACGCAACTGTGCACTGTGTTAAGGCCTTGCAAAAGATGGGGTATGAAGCAATCGTCATTAACTCAAACCCAGAAACTGTTTCAACTGACTTTTCGGTTTCTGACAAGCTTTACTTTGAACCATTGACCCTTGAAGATGTTTTAAACGTCTGCGATTTGGAAAAGCCAGTAGGTGCAATTGTCCAATTCGGTGGCCAAACTTCAATTAACTTGGCAGCTGGTCTTGAAAAGCATGGTGTAAAGATTTTGGGTACTAAGGTTAAGGATGTTAACCGTGCAGAAGACCGTGAACTCTTTGATGAAATTATCAAGAATTTGCAACTTAACCAACCAAAGGGCTTAACTGCAACGACTCACGAAGGCGTGCTTGAAGCAGCAGATAAATTAGGTTACCCAGTCTTGGTTCGTCCAAGTTACGTCTTGGGTGGTAAGGCAATGGAGATTGTCTACAACAAGGACGAATTGGAAGAATACTTGCAAGACCACGTTGATATTGCGGCAGATCACCCAATCTTGGTTGATGATTACTTGGATGGTCGTGAATGTGATGTCGATGCGATCTGTGACGGCAAGGATGTTCTTTTACCTGGTATTATGGAACACATCGAACACGCTGGGGTTCACTCAGGTGACTCAATGGCTGTTTACCCACCACAAACCTTTACTGAAGAAGTTAAGGAAAAGATTACCGACGTCACGAGAAAGTTAGCTTTGACCTTGCACTGTGTCGGCATCATGAATATTCAGTTCATCGTGCGTGACGGTGAAGTTTATGTCATCGAAGTAAATCCACGTGCAAGTAGAACTGTCCCATTCTTGAGCAAGATTACGGGTATCGAAATGGCTCAAGTGGCTACACGCGTAATTATGGGTGAAAGTTTGGCTGAACAAGGCTACAGCGACGGTTTGGCACCAGAACCTGACATGATTTCAGTTAAGGCACCAGTCTTCAGTTTCAGTAAGTTAGCTGATGTTGACTCATACTTAGGACCAGAAATGAAATCAACTGGTGAAGTAATGGGTAGTGACCATACCTTTGCTAAGGCATTGTACAAAGCCTTTGCCGGGGCTAAGATGCAATTGCCAGAAAATGGTAACGTCTTGCTCACAATCGAAGATAGAGATAAGGAAAAGATCTTGCCAATTGCGAAGAGATTCGCCAGAATCGGTTACCGAATCTTTGCGACGAAGGGTACGGCAGACTTCTTGAAGAAGCATGACTTACACGTTGACTTGGTAACTAAGGTTCATGAAGATGAAAATGCGGATGACAACATCTTGAATGAATTGAGGGATGATAAGATCGACTTGGTAATCAACACGATGGGTCATGATATTGAGAAGAACTCTGATGGCTTTATTATCAGACAGATGGCTATTCAGCAAAATGTACCACTTCTTACTGCACTTGATACTGCGGATGCACTTCTTACTGCACTTGAGAATAGATCATTTGCGACTGATGCTTTAAAGTAGGAAATGGGAAGATAAAGTAAAAGGAACTAGATGAGAAGACTAGTTCCTTTTTGCTTATCTACGTTGTTTTGAAGACGGAAGAAAAATCCTTCAGACATGTTAAAGTATTGGCCTAATTTTGCCGATAATTCTGCGTCGATTTTTCTTTTACCTTGTTTACAACCGAGAGACAGCTTCATACAAGCTTCACTATATTGATGTTAATGGATCAACTAAGTCTAATGGATTTACTGCTAATGATGGTACAGAACTTACTAACCATGGAATTAGTAATGTCAGTGGTTATGTAGGGGAAAGTTCAGATCCTACTAAGTTGAATTTATGGAACTTTACCGATGATGGTTATGTTTTAGTCGATGCATCAGGTAATGTTAAAGGTGCAGATGGCAACGTTGATATCAGTAAACTTGGTAAACAAGAGTTTATTGAGGGCATGGTGATAATAACGACCATGACCAATACGTTTACTTGAAGCACGCAGTTGAAGAAATTACTCCAGAGACTTCAGATAGTGATACTCCCAAGGATCCATCAAATCCAACCAACCCAAGTGTTGATAAGAATACTTTGAGTAAGACCTTCACTCATACCATTTACTACAAGGCAAATACTACCGATGGTGCCACATTAAAGGATGCAACTACTCAAATAGTGGTGATAGATACACAACTTCAGATAGTATGATTGGTACTTGGAAGCTAGTTAGTAGTAAGGCTGACGCAATTGATTTAACTCCAAGTTCTTCAAATCCTAAGGACGTTCAATTGGTTTACGAGAAGGAAGTACAACCGGGCGGTGATACCGGCGATGAACCAGGTGACCAACCAAGTCCAATAAGACTAAGCAAACTAAACAAGCCAAGCAAAGTCAGAAGTCATCTAAGTCAGCTAAGAAAGCTGTTAGCAGGACTTCTAACAATGCTCCACGTGCAGAGAGCATGTACAGAAATAACTCTCCACTTGGTGAAACATGTACAGAAACAATGCTCCTACACCAGAAAGCGACAATGTTACGATGCCTAAGTCAGAAGTAATCGATCAAACTAGTGGAAAGCCAGCAGGTTTGGTCGACAACACAACTGTTGGTGCTAATGGCGATACTGTGAATGGCACCAAAGTAAACACTTTGCCACAAACTGGCGAGAAGTAATCAGATGCTGCCGCATTTGGCTTAATCGCTCTCGCATTTGCTGGTTTGGCTTCATTTGTTGGCGTGGACCGCAAAAAGAGAAAAAAGGATCAAACAATTCATTTTTCAGGATCGTTTGATCCTTTTTCTTATGCCTATGAAAGCATTTTTAATTTTCCTTATTTTTTGTTTGCACCGTAAGCGATTTCATTGATAGAATGCTTTTTGTAACTTTTTTACAGAAAATAGGGGAGAAATTGTTGATGAATTATTTATTTCTATTTATTCCTGCAATCGGATGGGGACTTATGCCTCTATTCGTTGCCGGGGTTAAAAAGAGTAATATTTACCACCAAATCGTAGGTTCAGTATTAGGTGCATTTTTGTTCGGCGTAGTCGTTACTTTAATCAAGCGTCCAGCATTTAATATGACTTCATTTTTATTGGCTATGGTTGCAGGTGCCGCATGGGTAGTTGGTCAGTGTGGTCAATACTACAGTTACTCAAAGATCGGTGTTTCTGAAACCATGCCACTCTCAACCGGTTTACAATTGATCGGTGTGCCACTTGTTGGGGTTTTAATCTTTGGTGAATGGGCAAGTACACAAGCTAAGTTGTTTGGTTTCCTTGGCATTCTTGCTTTGGTTGTCGGTGTTGCCTTTACCTCTTTGACTGATAAGGGTACTGCCGAAGGTAACAAGCAAAACCAAACCAGTACAATGATCATCTTGGCTTTGACCACTTTGGGTTACATCACTTCAAGCTCAATTCCTAAGGCTTTGAAGGGCGATGGCGTCATGATTTTCTTGGGTCAAACAATCGGGATGATGATCGCCACCTTTATTTACATTGTGGCCACTAAGCAACTTAAGGTTTTGAAGGAAAAGGAGAGCTATCAAGTTATTCCGGCCGGCGTGATTTTTGCGATCGCCGCACTTTCATACATCATTTCAGTTCAAATGAACGGTGTTAACTTGGCCTTCGTTATGTCACAACTTTGCGTAGTTATTTCAACTCTTGGTGGTATCGTATTCTTACACGAACAAAAGACCAAGAAGGGCTACATTTACACTGCAATCGGTTTGGTATTAATCGTCGCTGGTGCAGTCTTAACTTCAGTATTTTAATGGAGAACGTTGGATGAATTTCATCCGACGTTTTTTGTTTTTTTAAGCAAAAGAAATATGTTCTAGACCATTTTGGATTAAAATATAAGTAGTAGGAAGAGTCTATCAAAGGAGCAGATTGAAATTATGAATGACAATACTGTATATGTAATTGATGCACGAAGATATTCTCGTAATGGCGAAATAATAGAGCATAATGTCCACGTTTATAGTTCATATCAAAATGTCATTGCAGCGTTTGAGTCATTTTTTAAAGTGCCAAATAAAGAAGTACACATGAATGGTAAAAATGAAATGTTGCAAGTTAGAATATTTGATCCGACGAATGAATTTGTGACGAAATATAAATTCGACATCTATGAAAAACAGATCGATAATTTCTTTCCAAAAACGACTGAACATATCTAGATTGAGGCGGCAGATAGATTCTGTCGCTCTTTTTTGATGAGGTGAAAAGATGGTTTTAGACGAAAATAAGAAAAAAGAAGCTTTGAAGAAGTTGACTAAGGAAGAATACGAGGTCACTCAGAATGCGGCGACGGAGTATCCTTTCACTGGTAAGTACGACAATTTTTATGAAAAAGGCATTTACGTTGATGTGGTGTCAGGTGAGCCGTTGTTTTCTAGCAAGGATAAGTATGATGCGGGATGCGGCTGGCCTAGTTTTACTAAGCCGATTGAGAAACTGAAGTATCACCGCGATCAGTCACATGGCATGGAGCGTACCGAAGTGGTAAGTCCAGAGGCGCAGTCACATTTGGGTCATGTTTTTACTGATGGGCCTGTGGACCGTGGCGGTTTGCGCTATTGCATTAATTCTGCAGCATTGCGTTTTATTCCATATGAAAAGCTAGATGAAGCAGGTTATGGCGAGTATAAGAAGTTGTTTGAGTAAAAAAAAGACTGCTAAGTTTTCGCTTAGTAGTCTTTTTTGATGATGTTTTGTTTAAATTCTATTTTTTATAAAACTTGATTTCAGTATTAGCCAAATCAACTGTGTAAGTTTCTTCCTCAAGTGGACGCTTAGTCATGCCTTCATCAGTTGAGTAAATGATCAAAGCTAACTTGCTGCCTGATGGAATAGTGTAGTAGGTAGGTTGAAGCAAGAAGTCCAAATCGTAGAACTTGTCAGCTTCAATTGCTTCAGGCTTCTTCATGTCCTTGTAGTTTTGCATGTTCATGTGGGCCTTAGTGATCAACTTAGCCTTGGTCTTCTTGTCTGGAACAAATTCTTGCAAAGTGTCAGTGCCAAATCTATAACCCAATTCTTGGCCACCACGCATCAAAAACTTAGGTGTTGCAGTCAAACGTTGTCTTTCGCCAAGTTCAACCAAAGCAACAGAAATTTGACCCTTAGGAAGAGAACCTTTGACTCTGACCTTAACTTCAGGACGACCTACGATTGTAGTTGGGTGGATAAATTCATCTGTGACAAAGCGTAAGCTTGGCTTAGCCCACTTTTCATCACCACAGATAAACTTGTATTGCCAGTCGCTTTCAGAAATGCCAGCCTTCTTGAATTCGATGCCACCTACGTCAGTGAATGACTTCTTAGCTTGACCATTGCCATCTGCGTAAAGATCGCCTTCGTCAGTAGGGTAGTAGCTCTTTTCTTGACCTAAATCGTCGTTCCAGTCCTTTTCTTCATGCCACTTGTCAGCTTGCAAGTTGTCTTGAATCATGACTGTTGGCCATTGGTTGTAGGCATTGTTTTCTACGCCAAGGAGTTCATGAACAAACCAGAGGTTCATCAAGTCAGTAAAGTCGATGGAAACGAAGTTGTTCATGTTATAGTGCGGACCTTGGTGCAAGAAGAGGTGGTGCTTCATTGGCATCTTAGAAACGAGTTGCCAAATCTTGTAGACGTTCTTTGGCTTAACGTTCCAGTCGTTTAAACCATGAACTGAAATCCATGAGCACTTGATGCCATCTGCGTGATGACGGTAATTTCTTGCTTCCCAGAAGTCAGAATATTGACCAGTTTTACGGTCTTCTTTTTCAAGTAATTCCTTTTGCATCTTGTCGTATTCTGGCTTGATCTTGAGGTAGGAACCGGCATCCCACAAGTTAGATTGACAAGTTTCAGCCAAAAGGTCGAGGTCTTCACCTTGGCAAGCCTCAGGAGCAATAACCAAACCGTGTTCACGGTAGTAGTCGTACCATGATGAAATAGCAGCTTCAGAAACAACAGTCTTCAGACCCTTGACGCCAGTAGTTGCAATAGCGATTTGCAAAGTACCCAAGTATGAACGACCAGTCATCCCGATGTTGCCGTTGCACCAATCGGCTTTGGTTTGAACAGTTCTGGTGCGGTCGGTGTAAGCAACACGGTCGCCGTGAAGCCATTCAATGACAGCTGCAGCTGATTCAGTTTCTTCAGGTGCACCGGTAATTCTGACACCGTCACTGCCGCGCGTACCGATGGCACCAGCAAAGACGCTAGCAAAACCACGAGCAAGCATATATTCGTTTAATGGGTAAGATGACTTGTGAACTGCTTCTTCAGTTGCTGGGTGGCTTGAGCCGTCTGGCTTTTCTGCCTTAACGATTGGAGAGTGTTCATATTGTGGGTCGTTCCAAGTACTTGCATCGGACAAGTTTTCATCAACGTTGTGGTTTCGTTTTTCGTTGGCGATGATGCCACCAAAGTATGGGGATGCAGTGTAAAGTGCTGGCACCTTGAGGCCTTTGTTAGTTTCGGCAGGACGGAAGACAGTAACTTGAATCAAGTCGCTCTTGCCGTCGTGGTCGGTGTCAAGATCAGTTTCTACGTAAACGACTTCACGGATTACCTTGTTAGTGTCAAAAACAGGGATGGACTTGCCGTTGAAGAATTTGAATTCGTTTTGGCCCCAGAATTGAGTGAAGTAGCCTTTACCAGCCATCACATCGAGCAAGATTTGACCATTCTTACTACGAGTGTTGAGCAAACGGTAGAAGGCTGAGATCAATTTGTGATTGTCGCTGATGTCTTGAACAAATGGCAAAGCATTTTTTTGCATAAAGCGAGTTGGGTCATCAAATTGATAGTCGTAGTGAACGTGATAGCCGAGCAGTTGCAAAGCAACGTTGTAGAATTGCTCGGTGCCGATGGATTCAGACTTTTCTTTTAAGAAATCTGCTAAAGTTTCATGATCTGAAACAGCGAATTCGTTCAACTTGGCCGTTTTAGCAGCATCAGTCTTGGCTTCAGCGATTGCATTTTTGACGAGTTTTTCAAGCAGGTCGCTGAAAGACCAGTCTTCGTAGTTTCTAGGTAGGAAGTTGATGTCGATTAATTCCTTGACTTGTTGATCAAAGCGGGTTTCAACATAAGCATATTGATTGTATTTCATTGATTTCGCTCCTTTTTTTCTTATTAATTATAGTTTACCTGTTTAAGGTGACAGCGCAATCAAAAAAGATGAGATTAAGTTAATTTTAGAGTCCTCTTATATAAGTATCAGTGCAATTTTATTTTTAATTATAAAAAAGAGTACTAATATTACGATTGGGAATTAATATAAGATTTGTCACGATTAATAAAAAGGGTAAGTTGGTGAAGAATTCACGCAAGGCTAAGCCAGGTGTTAAGTATCATGTAAATCGTGTGTTTAAGATGGCAAGCGTAGTTATGCGCAGATTAAATTAGGACGCAAGTATGTGATGCTTAATACGAAGTATGTTAAGTTTATATAATGAAAAAGTCGGCGATTTTGCCGGCTTTTTTTCGTTAAAAGATAAAAATTTTAAATGGCGTATAAACGTAAAGCAATGCTAGAGCAACGACTACGATTAATTCAATCGTGTTTCGCTTAGTTAGACGATCATAATTTTCTTCTTTAATTTTATTTTGGTGAAATGCCTGGGTGAGCTGAATACGTCTGACCGCTAGAACGACAGCAATGATCAGATAAATGCTGATGCCGATAATATTTAGAGTTCGCATTCTTATTCCTCTTAGTTGTATTTGTGCTAGTTTTTTATTAAAATTATATCAAACAAACGTTCAAACTTCGATATTTTTTAGAAAGGAAAACTGATGGCAAATTATAAACGTGAACATTATCGCAATGTGGCCCGCAAACATGAAGCGATGATAGAGCAAAAATATCAATCTCAAATTCGAGCTTCAATTAAAGGTACCAAGGTTTATAGTGTTGATGCTTTTGCCGATAAAGAAGTTGATGATTTTACTCAAAAAGCTAAGCAAATTGTCTGGCCCCTTGCTACCAATCAAGCCGTGATTAAGGCCTGCCAAGATTATCCGCAACAAAAAGTAGCTGCTTTGAATTTTGCTTCATATGTTAATCCTGGTGGTGGTTTTTTAAACGGTGCAATGGCGCAAGAAGAAGCGATTTGTACGCAGTCAGACCTTTATCCGATTATTGCAAGTCAACGTGATTTTTATGCTTGGAATAAACAGCACAGAAATCGCGGCCTATATATGAACCGCGGGCTTTATTCACCTGATATTATCTGGGATGGGGATGTTCAAAGTGGTGTGCTCACATGTGCCGCACCTAATAAGACTGCTGGTCGTCGCACCTTGCGTGAGCCAGAAGAGCAGATGAAGTTCTACAGTGATACTGACAGTGCAATGCTTAGTCGAATGAATTTTGTTAAAAAAATAGCTGAAGATCAAAAAGTTGATGTATTGATCCTTGGTGCATGGGGCGCCGGCGTCTTTGGCTTTAAGCCAGCCGAAGTTGCCAAGATGTGGCAGAGGACGTTCGAGCAGCCAACCAGTATTTCAAAGGTCGTTTATGCAGTGATCCCAGATGAGCGGCGACAAAATCGCGCAGTGAATGAATTTAAGAAAGTTTTCGAGTGAGTTAGATAGATGTTTTTTAGTTAAATTTAGTTCATAATATAAGTAAATATTTATGTACTAAGGAAAATATCTATGGGACTTTTTGATTTATTTAGTAAAAAACAAAGAAAAGCGAATCAAGCGTTTTTGGCCGACCAGCGCAGCCAACAAGTTATTGCTAAGATTAAAAAACTAGATTTGCCAGCTGAACTTAAACAACAACTGATTAATGCTAAAGTTTATGACATTTGGTTTAACAGTAAGGATTTAGCGCCGCTTAGTAATCTACTGAGTGATCATGAAAAAATCGAGTATGCAGCGCTCGGAATTACTGATCAGGGCGAAGATGTAATGCTGACATGTACCAATCAAAATTTGATTATTTTGAGTAAAAAACATCCTAGTGAAAATAGCCGTGTGATCCCGTTAACAGAGATTATGAGCGTGCTCTTACAGCAGCAAATTATATCTGAAGAATTAACGTTAATAGTGAATAATGAACAAGTTAACATTAACTTACTTAATAAGACAACTGCGGCACTTTTGACAGCAACGATTAAGAAATGGTCGCGAAATGATGATAACCTTGATGAGCAAGTAGAGCAGATTAAGAAGTTGAAAGATTTGCTTGATCAAGGGATTCTGACTGAAGAAGAATTTCAAGCTAAGAAAAAGCAAATTTTGAAAATTTAGAGTAAACGAAAAGCCATGTGTTTTTAGAGACACATGACTTTTTCTTTCTATTTTATTGCAATTCCATCTTCATGATGGCCTTGACAGAGATGATTGCAGGCTGACCTGTAGTGTGGTCTTTAACTTGCAGCATCTTGTTAACCATCGTTTTTTCAGCAGCCGCCATGATTTCAGCGATTGCCTTATTGGCATCAGCTGCAACATAGTCATATTTTTCATCGGCAAAGGTAGAAATAATAATGATAGAGCTTGTAGCTGCTGGAGCAGATTCTTCAACTTTAGGTTGAGGTTCCGTAATTTGTGGCTTTGGCTCAGCTCTCTTGCTGAACTTGATCGCTGGCTTCTTAGGTTCAGTTACTTCAGCTTTTTGCTTTTCTTTATTTTCAGCTTCAGCTTTTTCAATTACTTCATGCAGCGACTTATTAACCGGAATTTCACGCTTAGTGACCACGCCAGTCTTATTTGGTAAAAGATCTTGCACAGTTTTACGTGTTTTAAATAACTCAAACACCTTTGGACCATAAATATTGATCGAGCAATGCAGTCCGTTTAGTGGGAAAAACTCTTCTTGCCGGATTCTCGTATCAACTTCGCTACGATCCACGCCAGTCTTTTTCACGATATCATCCGTAGTATAAATCGGATAAATTTGCTTTAAATGTTCAATCGTCGTACTATCTTGGGCACCGATAACCTGTCTAAGCAAGTTCCAGGCATTGCTATCGTAACGTCTGGTTAGTCCATTGCTGGTAACCGGTTTGATCAAGCCTTGCCTTCTTGCGTTGGCAACCAATTTTTGATCGATACTTAAATTATTGGCTAATTCAAGCTCAGTTAAATTGGAAGTAGGGCGAATTGAATCGATCTCATGATCGATCTCTTCAGTATGGATCTGCTTAGCCAAAGCCCAGTTTTGGTAGTTGGCGATGTAAGTCGATTCGCCTTCTTCTGGGTGGCGCCACATAATGTAGCCTAAAAAGGCATTTGGGTTAGATGGAAGCGGGATAAAATCATGCTCTGTAAGCAATTCAAAGTTGGTTACCATATTGAACGAATTGCTGCTATTTGGTGCAGCTTCGCTATAGAAGCTGATTTGATCATCAGTGCGCAATTCACCTAGCTTCTTAATGTCGCCCACATAAGGCAAGGAATATCTAGCAAAGACCAAGCGACCGCTATCAACGACCTTGACGTCTTTAACCTCTAATTGCGGCATCTTGTGGGCGATGTTTGGAATCTTTACTGCACGGCTACGAACAACCGTAGCAGTGTATTTTTGCTTATTTTTGTCAATTAGTGGCAAAACATCGTCAGATTCGCCTTGTTGCAGATTTTGCAGACGCTGCTGGAACTTTTCATACCGACTTGGTTGGAACTTAGCATCGACATGCGCACCTGTTGAAGCAAATTCAGCGAGATCTTTATTTATAAAGTTTTCACTATAATTCTTCTTCGTCAGATTATTGTTGCTTAGTTCAACCACCCAAGAATCTTGTCTATCATAGGTGCTGACCAATGTTTCGGCTCTATTGGTACCGATGAACATGCCGGCTTTTTTAATATAGGTGGCGGCTAAGCCATATTTGCCCTGACCATATTGTTTAACTTGACTGATACCTTCAATGTAGTCGCCGATTGCCAGCTGTTGGTTATGATGTTCAATGTATTTGATATTTTCAATATTCAGCCAAGCATGGTAGTCGAGAATTTCCACCTTATCTGAGTAGCAGGAGATTTTATCGATCAACAATGAGCCATTGAGATTGGTTTTATTCGGCAAAGTTACATCCCCCAAGACACCGATCCATTTGATCCAAGTGCCAGAGTCAAAGTAAGGCTTTAAGCGAATGTGGATGGAGTTGGGATGCATATATTTATTGAGCTGTTCATCGATGACTTTATTGCGTTCGATATTAAAGGTCGATGCCTTATTTGCTGTTTTTAAATCATTTATTTTTACATAGCTAATATTTAATTGATCTTCTTTAACGTGATTCTTCGAAAGCTTATGCCTATTTTGGTGCAAGAGCTTTTTTAAATTTTCTGGTTTCATAAAAATGCCTTCAATCTACATCTATATTAATAATATTGTCTTTCATTGGTACAAGTTAATCGCCTTCTTTTCCCTTTATTCCTATTATAGTTGAATAAAAAATGTATAGAAAAGATGACACCTTTTGGAAAATCTTAATTACGGTTTTACCAAAATTTTAAAAATCTTGGACATAATAATCTCAAAAAATGGAGGGATAGATATGGGCTTTTGGCTATTTTACGTTTTGCCATTTTGCATTTCGTTTGTGTTGATGCTCATGGGCATTCATTTACTCAAAGAACGAGTAAAAATAGGAGCATATTTAGTGTATTTTTTAGCGGGACTTAATTGTGTAATTGCTGGTATTTTTGGCGTGTCTTATATTTATGCTCTTGTGCTTGAATTAGTGACGCCAAGCTCGCTGACTAAGTGGGGCTGGATGGCATTTTGGAACGATAATGTGATTTTTGCCATTGCGACAGTGATCTTGATTGCGATGAATGTACTAATTTGGCGTCGGAGCAGGAAAATGCAGTTGAAAATTAGATAAAATATTTGCCATGAGAGCGGCTTTAGATGATAAGATAAAACCTGTTGAAAAAATTTTTTGAGGTGAAGAGAATGACATTACCATTTAAAGCAGTCGCAGTTGACATGGACGGTACCTTTTTGGATGATCGTAAGCAATTTGATCATGAACAATTCGACCAACTTTTAACTGAATTTGAAAAGCGTGGAGTACACTTTATCGTTGCTTCAGGTAGACCTTACGTTAGATTAAAGCAAGACTTCAAGGGCTTTGCTGATAGAATGGACTTTGTAACTTTAAACGGTTCCCGCTTGATCATCAAGGGTAAGGATGCCGCAAGTTACCCAATGAATAGAGCAGACGTTTTAGAACTGCTCGATGACGTTCAAGCTAAATACGGCAAGATGGCAACTATGGTCTTTCAAAAGGATATTGCATACTTGCACAGTGAAATTGACAAGGATGAACGTGACTTCTTAGCTTACTTTGCCGGTAACAGTGATTTAGTTGATAACTGGAATGACATGCCAGACGGCGATATTTACCAAATTACTTTTGGTATGGACAGTAAGCACGCCGCAGACGTTGAAGAAGCATTTAATAAAGATCACGAAAATAAGATTTCAGCCTTTGCATCGGCTACTTTTGCCATCGACGTTAATGTAAAAGGCGTAAGTAAAGGTAGTGGTCTTGAACGTTTGCTAGCTAAGATGGACATGACCGGTGACGATTTAATTGCCTTCGGTGATGGCGGCAACGATATCCCAATGCTTGATTTTGCCAAGTATTCTTACGCTATGGCTAACGGTATGGACAAGGTTAAGAAACATGCCAAGTTTATTGCACCGGCCAATACTGAAAATGGTGTATTCAGAGTATTGCAAAAGTACTTGGATGAAGAAAAATAAAAATTATCTTGCAAAATTAAAAATAGATGATATAGTTTAATTAACTTATAGAAACAGAGGATAATTGCTTTATGATTCGCTTTTTGAATCTCTAATACTTGATTTGTTAATTAGAAAATGAACTTTGGCACTTTTTTAGTGTACCCATTTTTTGCAATCAGTATTAGCAGTAGGCGAATCTAAGGCGACTTTTTTATAAAATCGACCTTTATTTGTTGCACTGTTAATTCGAATGCGAATGACAGTGCTTTTTCTTTGCGACAAATCAGATTAGGGATATAAAACAGTTCGTCAATTAGTTGTAGATAATAACGAGGAAAAATAATGGGTCTAAAAGATTATCTTAAAACAAACTATCAGCGTGCATTTTTAGTACTGTTTTTAATCACGCTCACGCAAGCCACAACTACTTTTTATACTTATTTGACTAGTCCTGAACTTAATGCAATTTCGCAAAGAAAATTTGCCTTATTTATTGAATTAATTGCTGTGCAATTTGTGTTTGGTCAAATCTGCAATTCAAGTTTTAACATTGCAAATATTCAAAATACTAAGCAGACGCAGAATTTATTTCATCAGGTGCGTCAAAATATTGTTAAACATTATTATCGGAAACCAGAAAAAGTGGCTGATATGGAAAATCATCTGGGTAATGATTTGCAGATGATTCAGACAAGCTACTATGATGTTTATTTCTACTTTGCCTGTGATTTGATTTATATCGTTTTTACAATTGGAACTTTATTCACTTTTCACTGGATATTGGTGGCATATAGTCTGGTGATTTCGTTTTTCGCAATTGTAGTGCCTAAGTTATTAGAAAAATATACAAATAAGGCAACGGAAAAAGTATCTTCCAAGAATGCACAGTTTTTGAATTTAATCGAAAATTGGTTCAATGGACTTGAAGAACTTCGGAGATATAAAAATAAATCAATTTTGAAAAAGAAAATTGGTGAATCAAGTCATCAGCTTGAACAAAGCGAATATCAACGTGATAAGTCAATGATTTATGTAGGGATGGTTGCAGCCATTTTTGATGTTATGGGGCGTGTTGGTGTACCAGTAATTGCTGGAATTTTATTTTTCAATCATCAAGTGAGCTTAGGTGCAATTCTAACTGCTGGCTATTTTGCTAATGGGATCTTTTACAGTGTAAATAGTTGTGTAACTAAGTATATTCAGCTTAAATCAACTAAGACCTTGAGAGATCAGCTAGCCAAATTGCAAAAAATTGAAGCAGATAAGAAATATGATTCGATTGATGAAATTGCCTCAATTGAAGTAAAGAATTTGTCTGTTAAATATGAGCATGGTGAGAAGATTGCTTATCCTAATTTTGTCATTAACCGTGGTGAAAAAGTTCTGCTTGTAGGCGATAGCGGTACCGGTAAGTCTACTTTATTAAAAGTATTGTTAGGACAAATTAAGCTAAGCAGTGGTGAGGTAATTTATAAGAATAAAAATGATGAGCTTATTCATCCAGATTTTAATCAAATAGGCTAT